>CAXMZV010000722.1:0-2433 GCA_964199985.1 Candidatus Ilumatobacter isfjordensis
GCACGTTACCGCCGGCCGCAAGCTCCGTTGCCAGCAGGTCCGCAATCTGGTTGACAACCTGCTCGGGCGGGCCGTCCCAACGCCGCTCCGCGCCGCTGAAGAAATAACTCCAGTTTTCGCGGCTACCACCCGATGTCCGAATGCGGCCAATCAATATCGAATCTGCGTCGTAGCGCCTTGAAGCGCTGATGACACTCTCGTCAAAACCACCCCAGATGTCGCTGAACGTCACGTTTTGAACCACTCAGCTGATCGATGTCTTTGATCATTCGTCCTGCTCCCAGCGCTCTGTTGAGTTCGCCGTCGACGACGAGTTGGATGAAGCCGCCGACCGTGTAGATCACTGCGCCGTAGCCAGCAACGATCAGTGCAACGGTCAGCGCACGGACCGGCCAGGTGGTGACCGGCTGGACCTCGCCATGTCCCACGGCAAAGACCGTGATCACCACCATGTACAACGCGTCGCCGATGCTCCAGCCCGCGATCACGTAGCCGATGCTCGCGGCGACGCAGACGGTGCCGAGCAGCGGGTCAACGTTGCGGGAGCATTTCCCACTGGTTGCGAGTTGAGACGAGAGGCGCCCAATCCACTACTGGCCGTGTCGCCGAGTCTGCGGCTGTTACGACCCCTCGACCGCGGAGGGGTGGAGCTGGAGAGTCCCGGCTCGAAGGCGATAGACGCGCTGCTCACCGATGTGGCGGAGCCTGCGCTGTCCGAGACTGCGGAACGCGAAACGCCGATCACCAACAAGTGCGTCACGCAGACTCTGGTTGACGTTGATCGCGCCGGATCGACCGATCGCCGCGATGCGGCTGGCCACGTTGACGACGGGACCGTAGAGGTCACCGTCGCGCGCCAGAATCGAACCGCTCGCCATGCCGACGCGTAGACCGACCAGGAGTGGGTCACGCTCGACCGCATCGGACAGCTCGAGTGCGATCAGCGCGGCATGGACGGGGTCGACGACCGAGAACATGGCGGCGTCGCCGATCATCTTCACGATCCGACCCTCGTGGCGTACGACCACGTCGTGCACGAGGGCATCGAAGTGGCCGACGACTTCGGCGAGTTCGCGGTCGTTCAGGTGCAGACTCATTTCGCTGAATCGAACGAGATCGGCGAACCCGATCACCTGCGCGTCGCCATCGCCCGACGACGCGATCATGATGCGCCGACGTGTTGCCGATCGAAGGTGTCTGCGGAACGAGTAGTCGATCACCTCAGAGATGAAGGGCAGGAGTTCGCCGGAACGCACCGCAAGCGACCCTGCGGCGTCTTCGAGTTCGTCGGGGTCCGCGGCTGTCGCTGCGAGCTCTCGACGCTCCTCGGACCGGGCAGCGCCGGCGTCGACCACTGCGGTCGCGACGTTGGCCAGCGACATGCCGATCACGCGAGCCACCTGCAGCGCGATGTCGGGATCGATCAGCCCATCGCGCGTCAGCGATACCAGGTTCTTCAGGATCGCGACGTCGTGTTTGCTGAACGCCCGCTCGTCTTCGATTCGGTCGACGAACCCGAGAGCGCGCCAGAGTGCCCGCACCACGTCGACCTCAACATCGACCTTCGCGGCAAGCTCGTCGATTGTCAGTTTCGGTTTGCCAGGAAGCACGACAGCATCGATGGCGAGCAACTCCGCCGTTCCAGCCAGCTCCGCCGCGTCGATCGTCTCGGCGGGCATTCCGAGGCCCTCGAGGACATCACGGACGGTCCGCTCTCGTTTGCGGCGGAACTTCGGCACCCCTGCAGGATACGGCGCCACTGCTCGCATGGATTGGCCGGCCGGCGGAGCAACCAACTGCGCCCGACGATGTCATCCGGCTGGTCGAGGACTTCGGGGGAGCTGACCGCCAAGCCATCTTTCACCGCGGGCCTCGTCTCGAGCAGCCTGGCGTCTGAGATCAGCGCGCAGGCATGGAACGTGGAGCGCTCCGGCGATCGGTTGATGGCCGGGGACGGCCCGTGGGTTGTCGCGGCCCGCGAGACCTGGGGCAACCGGTTCAACCGAGACGAGCGCACCCGCCTCGACGTCATCGTCGACGAAGACGGCACATCGAAGATCGCCGGCGACTACTTCCTCGCCATCTCTGACGACGTGATGCCAGACTTCGGCAGCTGAACGTCGAACGGTTCCGTCACCCGTCGCCGGTCGGAGGCGAACTGGCTGGGGGCGGCTTCGGCAGCTTGGCTTCGATCGCCTTGCTGGCCATCATCGAGATGACGGCGGCGACGAAGATCGGCGTGCTCTCGGTGGCGCCGATCCCGCTGAGCAGCACGACGAACATGGCGAGGCCGAGCGGAACGGGTATCACCGCGGCGGGGACGGCGGCCATCATCGCCGTCACGGCCAGAGCGAGCGGGACGTCGTCCACGGCAAGGTGGAGCACCGCACCGAGTCCACCACCGATGAAGAGCAGCGGGAAGACCGGCCCACC
>CAXMZV010000723.1:0-2429 GCA_964199985.1 Candidatus Ilumatobacter isfjordensis
CTCAACGCTCGCAGCACGTTCAACATCACGCACGTGGACGTGCCGCGCGAAGCAGCCGGACCCGACCGGTATGCACGTGCCGGCAAGCTGCTCCGCGAGTGGATCGACGCGGGAGTGGTGGACTTCGACGACTCCCCCAGCTTCACGATCTACCGCATGCGATTCACCGATGCCACCGGAACGGCACGTGACATCGCCGGTGTGCTCGGCGGTTTGGAAGTCGTCGACGAAAGAGCCGGCGGCGTGCTCCCCCATGAACGCGTCACGCCAAAGGCGTCGACCGATCGACTCGACCTCACTCGCGCCACACAGGCCAACATGTCGCCAATCTGGGGCCTCTCGCTCGCCGAGGGCCTGACCGAGTTGCTGGCCGAACCTGGCGAGCACCTGTCATCGGTGACGGTCGAGGGCGTCGAGCATGTGGTCGAACGTGTCAGCGATGCTGGGCGTGTCGCTGCGATTGCTGAGAAGGTCGGCTCCGATGATGTGCTGATCGCTGACGGCCACCACCGGTACGGCATCAGTCGCACCTTCCGTGACGAGGTTCGGGCCAGCGGCACGGCGGACTCGCCAGCGGAAGACACGCTTGCCTTCGTGAGCGAGCTCGTGGCCGACCAGCTCAGCGTCGAGGCGATCCACCGCCTGTACACCGACATCGACGTCGACGCACTCCGATCGGCCTTGAGCGCTGCGTTCGACCTCTCCGATGCCGGGGCGCCGTCGGCGGACACGCTCGCCGAGATGGATGCTGACGGCAAGCTCTGCCTGATTGGGCCTGATGGCACCGGGCAGTGGCTCACACCCAAGCCGGGCGCCTTCGATGGCGTGCGATCGCTGGATGGCGCATGGCTCGAACACGTGCTGGCCGGTGTCGAGCACTCGGTGACCTATCAACACGGTGTGGCCAATGTCGTCGGCGCCGTGACGAGCGGCACCGCCGCGGGCGCTGTACTGATCCGACCGGTGAGCGTCGCTGAGATCGAGCGCACTGCGCGCGAGGGTCTGCTCATGCCGCCCAAGTCGACGTTCTTCACTCCGAAGCTCCGCACCGGCCTGGTCGTGCGGAGCGTCGTCTGACGAGCTACGTCGCCAACACGGTCGCCGCCGCGGCAAGGAGCGAACGCACGCTCTTGGTGCGTCGCGCAGGGATGCAGCGTTCCGCGACGAGTTCAGTTCGGGTTTGAGTGGCGCCGCCACTGCGGAAGAAGCGCCGTTCGACTCGGCCGGTCACGACGACCTCGTTGCCCGCGGCGAGCGCGCCGACGGCCGTCGGTGACGGATTTCGCCACGACACGGGTACCGAGATGTTGGTCGTCCTCCCGTCGCGTTCGACTGAGGTACTGACGTCGAATTGAACCATCGTGTCGCCGCTGGCCAGTTCGCGGTGAACCGGTTCGTTGGTCATGATGCCGCTCACCACGACAAGGTTGATGTGCATGTGTTGCTCCCACGGAGATGGAGTCATTCAGTGGGGAGAGTCGGTGAGATGCACCATAGAGATGCGCGCTCACAGGGTTGGCTGCGAACGAATCGCGAAACAGCCGCCATCGTGGAATGCAGGGCGCCACTGATCCTGTTGGGTCATCGTGATGGACACGATGCCGCACGCGGGGACCGGTGTCGACGAGTCCGTGGCTCGCCGACGGGTCTGGCTCCAGCGCGGTGCGGTGGTGGCGATCTGGATCGTCGCGATCGTGGCCTGGCGGCGCTACCAGACGTCGAACGACCTCTCGACCACTGGTGCCGCACAGGAGTTCATCGACAGCGTAGAGATGGCCTGGTGGGGCGTGCTTGCGTATATCGCTGTCTACCTCGCCCGTCCAATCGTCTTGTTCCCCGCGTCGGTGCTCACCGTCGTCGGCGGGGTGCTCTTCGGCCCAGTTGCCGGTGTGATCATCGTGATCGTCGCGGCCAACGGCTCGGCCACCATTGCCTACCTGGTGGGGCGACTGCTTGGTCACACTCCCGGCGACCGTGACGATCACGAGGGCGATCAAGCGGCGACCACGCTGATCTCACGTTGGTCGACCAAAATGCGCGACAACAGCTTTGTGACCGTGCTCGTCATGCGCTTTTTGTTCCTCCCCTATGACCTCGTCAACTACGCCGCTGGGGCACTGCGGATCAGGTATGTGCCGTTCATCGCAGCGACGGCGCTCGGTTCGCTACCAGGCACGATCTCGTTCGTGCTCCTCGGCGCTTCGCTCGACCGCGTGGATCAGGGACTCGGCGGCATCGACCCGATCGCACTGATCTTCAGCGTCATCATCTTCGTTGCAAGCCTCGTGGTCGCACGCCTCCTGAAACGACGGCAAGCTATGGCAACCAAGACGAACCAATTCCCCACAGAACAGAGCACCGCATGATTGGCCATGACCCCCAAACCACATACAAGGCAGCCGTGATCGGCGCTGGCTCGGGTGGACTCA
>CAXMZV010000724.1:0-2420 GCA_964199985.1 Candidatus Ilumatobacter isfjordensis
CCGGGCTGCACTCACTCCAACTGGGAGCGTTCCACCCACCTCGACATTACGAAAGCTGGCGTCGAACGTCAGGGTGTTGGTGTCGATGCCTGCGTTCGTGAGGATCTGCTCGGAGGCGAGCTCGACGTCGTCCTGGATTCTGGTGACGTTGAACCAGACAGCGGCCGCGAGCAGCAGTAACACCGGAAGTGCCAGCACTTTGAGCCACCAGCCGGCACCGCGCGGCTTCTTCCCCCGCTTTGACTCGTCAACGAGCCCACGACGGCTCCACGTGACATCGTCCGGAAGCGCAGGATGTTGAGGCAACGGGGCGGCTTCAGGCGAATCGTCGATGATGGTGATGTCGTCGACGGTGATGTCGTCGACGACGAGGTCGGGGGCATGGTTGACACGGTTGGTCAGTTCATTGGCAGCGTCAGGCCCAGACCCTTGATTCGACGACACTCGTCCTCCGATCACAGGACGAAATCACGGCAGATATCTCGTGGGCCGCGGCACTCGTTCCCTTCTGCGCGAGTTTGCCGCTCATCCGGACCGGAAGCAAATAGTAGAAACGCGTGTTGTTGTGCCGGTCAGGAGCCGAAAATCCGCGCTATGGGATGACGTGGAACTCGATTCGGCGGTTCTCCGCCCGGCCTTCCTCGGTGATGTTGGGCTGAATCGGTTTCGACTCGCCGAATCCGACCGCGGTGAGCATTGTTGCGTCGACGCCGCGGGCGATCACTGCGGCGACGACGGCGTCTGCTCGCTCCTGGCTGAGGCGTTGATTCGCATCGCTGTCGCCATCGGAGTCGGTGTGACCGTGGACTTCGATGTTGATGCCTGATGTCCCGAGGAGAATGTCCGCGACCGAGTTGACTGTTGCGACACCCTCATCGGTCAGCGATGCGCTCGCCGGCTCGAAGGTCACGTTGCCCGCGGCCTCAAGTCGGCTGCTGAGGGTTTCGGTGACCGCAGGGTTCGTCGAGGTAGCGGCGACCTGCTCGTCGAGCGCACCACCGGAGATGACAAGGCGATTGTCGACCGATGTCACCCCTTCCACGGATCGAGCGACCGCGGCCATGGCAACTGCGTCGGTCGTTGAATCTGTTTCGCCCTCGAGGAGAATCAGTGATCCCTCGGCACGGACAGTGATGTTTGAGAATCCGGCCCGCTGTTCGGCGGCGACGACGTTATTGACGAGGTCTTGAGCCGGGGATGCACCTGGATCGAGCGATCCGGCCCGGAGCGCAAGACCGATCACAAATACCGCTGCGAGGAAGAGCACGAGAGGAACCAAGAATCGTGGATCAGTCCACGATGCAGGGACGTTCGTTTCGAGTGTGAGGTCGTCGTCGAACGAATCCTCTGAGTCGTACGGAGCCTGCGGTTGCGCTACCCGGCGGCGTGCCGCTGGTTGTGGACCGCGCCGACGGGGCTCGTATCGAACCGGATCCGCATCGAGATTGATTTCCTCGTCTGGTCCGGCGTCAGGAAAGCGCTCCGTATACGCCATGGGGGAAACGTTACTAAACGTCGGGACTTCCGCCCGACATCCCCCGCGAGCGCGCGTGTTTGTTCGCCGCAGGCGAACTCACCTACAGGTTGGGACTTCCGCCCGACATCCGCGATTTCACGTCGGGACTTCCGCCGACATTCGTGGAAAGCCTGGGTTAGACAGGCGCAACTCCGAAATTTGTAGGGACGAGCGCGTTCAGCGCGCCCAAACCTACAAATTTCGGAGTTGCTGGCCAGTGCGTCGCTCGTCCCTCGCTCCTGTGTCGTTCCGCACGCCTCCGGCGATGCATGGCGGCCTGGCGGCCTGCCGGTCGCTCGTCCCTCGCTCCTACCGACTCTCAGAAAGCGCTGGCGGTGAGTGCGGCTGCGCCGCACAAACATGTCGGTTTCCGCGGTTGTCGACCGGAAGTGTCGACATGTGGTGAGTCGGCCTGCGGCCGACGAACATGTCGGTCTCCGCGGTTGTCGACCGGAAGTGTCGACATGTAGTAGTTCGTCTGGCTCTTACCCCGGTTCGTCAAGCCTCATACCGTTGGCTGAAATGAACGAGCAGTTCCACCTGGATGACCAGGCCCAGTTGGCGCTCGAGGTAGCGCAGCACGCGGCTGTCGCTAATGGAGATGGCCATTGCGGCACCGAGTATCTCCTGTACGGCCTCGTCGTCACGGCATCGAGCGATTTGACCGAACTGGTCGAACTCTTCGCCCTCAACGCACTTCGAGTCGACCGGTCGATCGACCGATTGATCGATCGTCGCAAGGAGGCCGGCACCTTTGCGGAGAGTGCACCCGTAGTCTCGCTTCGGGCCCAGCATGCGCTCTGCACTCCTCGGCTCGATGGTCGGGCGGCCACCGGTGTTTTCGAGGTTCTTCATGGCCTCCTCGCTGATGATGATTCAGGTGCGTGTCACGTACTGCGCGACC
>CAXMZV010000725.1:0-2410 GCA_964199985.1 Candidatus Ilumatobacter isfjordensis
CGGTGCTGCCGTGGTCGTCGCGGTGGTGGTGTCCGGGACAGTGGTGGTGGTCGTCGTGGTTCGGGAACGATGGTCGTCGTCGTGGTCGCCGGCGTGCGGCCCCTGATCTTGACCTTGGCGATACCCGACTGCAGGTCGCCGTCGGTGACTCGGTACTGATAGTTGAACGTGCCTTCCCTTGGCGCAATAATCGTGATGGTCGTTCCCGACACGCTCTTGACGGCGCCGAAGGGGTTGGCCACTTCAATGACGGTCAACGGGTCTCCGTCAATGTCGTTGACCGTGAGCACAACGAGCACTTCGACGCCGGCGACGGCGACGACCGTTTGGTCTGCCGCTGTGGGCGCCGTGTTGAACCTCGCGCCGATGACGTTGACCGTGGCAGGGGCAGAGACCCCACCGTCACCATCGACGACGGTGTACGTAAACGATGACGTGCCGAGACCAGCCAGCGGATTGATCGTGATCGAGCGTTGATCGCCCGACATGGTGATCGTGCCCGACTCGCCATTGGAGAAGCCCAACGTCGCAGGAATCTGTTGAATGCGCAAGGCGCCCGCATTGGCATCAGAGTCGGTGTCGTTGCCAACGATGGTCGCCGATACAGCACCGCCGGACACGTTGACCGTGTCGCCCACAGCTGACGGCGCGACGTTCTGGACCGTGATTGACATCGGCACCGTTGCGGTGAGTCCACCGGGGTCTCTCACCGTGGTGGTCCAGTTGTACGTGGTGGCTGCCGTGCCGACCGGCGGAGCGGCGACCACGCGTGCGGTCTCGGTGATGTCCCAGGCCGGTGCTCCGGTGCTGCCCGAGATGGTGAGTGCCTCAGCATCACCGGCGAGGTTGCTCACTGGGAACTCGCGGGACTCGCCGCGCCCCAACGTTGCACTGGTTGCCTGCGGGACCGGATCTTGATTGACGTCGATGGTGATCTGTCCCGTCGCCCGCTGGCGACAGCTGTTGACGACGGCATAGGTGATCGAGACGTTGCCGTTCTCGCCCGCGGGCGGCGTGTAGACACTGCCGTTGTATCCAGGCGGCCCGGACACGTCGACGACCTGCCCATTCGATGCGAAGCTGCTGAGGTTGACGCTGATCGGCTGCTGGTATCCGGTCGCGAGGAATGCGCCGCTGGCCACGGGCGCCGACTCAGAGCACGGCCGCACCAGGATGCGGAGCGTGGCACTGTCGGAGAACTCCCCGTCGCTCACGGAGTACGTGATGGCAGCGGTGCCGGATGCACCCGGGGTTGCGTTGAAGGCAATCGAGCCGCCCCCGCTGCTCGCCTGCCCCAGGCTCGAATCAGGTGCAGTGGTGATGGTCAGACTGAGCTCATCGCCGTCGGGATCGCTGTCGTTGAACAGCACGGGGGTGGACACCGACCCGCCGTTGGCGACTTCATTTGTGTCGTCGTTCGCCTCTGGTGGACGGTTGAGCGGCTCCAGCACGCTCAGCGTGGCCGTGGACGTGGCCACGAGGCCGCCAGTGTCCCGGACGGTGTAAGTGGCGACGACGTCACCGACGAAGTCAGGGTCGGGTGAGATCGTGACGATCCTGCCGGTTCGGGCGGCCGACCCATCGCCGGCCACCACCGACACGGCCTCGACGGTCAAGTCGGTCCGTGTGTCGGTTGAGTCTGAGTCATTGGCCAGCACATCGAACTGGATGGGCACGCCCGGCCCGTTGATGACCCGGCTGTCGGGGTTGGCAACAGGCGACTCGTTGATGGGCTCGGTGATGCGGACGGACAGGCGACCGAGCGTGACGGCGCCTTCCTCGTCGGAGACCTGGTAGTTGATCGTCGTCACGCCGAGCTGGGTGCCTGCGGTGAAGGTGATCGTGTTGCCCGACCGTGTCGCCGAGCCGATCGACGGAGACGTCGACGAGACGACTTCGAGCGCCGAGTCGTCGCCATCAGGGTCGTCGTCGTTCAAGGTGACGTTGATTGACTTGGTCGTACCGATCTCCACGTTGAGCTGGTCGAGCCGAGCATCCGGCGGCTCGTTGGTGATCAGCGGCTCGCGCACCGAGATGATGATCGAGGCGCCCGCGCGTAGGCCCCCCGAGTTGGTCACCTCGTAGGTGCATCTGAACGCTCCCGACCGTCCCCTCGGTGGCGTGAATCGAACCTGGCCGTCGGCGGTGACAATCGCCGAGCCGCCGGACACACAGCCGGGCGAACCAACAAGGCGGGGCTGCCCGCCCGACGGGTCGCCGTCGTTGCGCAAGACGTCAACCGTGACCGGGACGTCGATGAACGTGAAAATCGAGTCGTCTTGGGCATAGGGCGGCTCAGGCAACGCCTCGGGCAGCACCGTGACCGTGATGTCCCCGACGACCTGGTGACCGTTGCCATCATCGACGGTGTAGGTGAACCGAGCAATCGCGTCGTCCCCGTCGTCAAGGG
>CAXMZV010000726.1:0-2402 GCA_964199985.1 Candidatus Ilumatobacter isfjordensis
ACCTGCCCCGATACGGCGAGGACCTCGGCCACAAGGGCACCGCTACAACTGCGCTGGCGCTGATCGGGCTGTTCAACGTCTTCGGATCACTCACCGCCGGGGCGCTCGGTGGAAAACACTCCAAGACCAAGTTGCTCGCCGGCATATACGCCTTGCGGGGAGCGGTCATCGCCACCTACATCTTGTTGCCCGCGAGCCCGACTTCCACCATCTTGTTCGGATGCGCAATCGGGGTCCTGTGGCTGTCCACGGTGCCACTGACATCGGCGATGGTCAGCGACCAGTTCGGCACCGCCCACAGCGGCGCATTGTTCGGAATCGTCTTCTTGTCGCATCAGTTCGGTGCCCTCGCCGGAGCCCTGATGGGCGCCAACCTCTATGACATGACGGGCAGCTACGACATCGTGTGGTGGATCGCCGTAGCGCTAGGGGTCGTCGCAATGGCTCTGCATCTTGTGATCGAAGAGGGTCCCGTGCCCGAACCTCCGGCGGTCGGAACGGGCAAGCACCGTCTTGCCCCCGCCGGCGGGCTGGCCACCTTTGTGATTGTCGTTGGTGTGGTGGCCGCGCTCACTCCTGCCGGCGCCGCGTCCGCTGCCTCCGACGACGTAGGTGCGCTGGCCGGATGGTGCTTCTCGGTGATCAGCTGATCAGTCGCGAGTTGTGAGCGTGGGAACCCTTCGGGTTCCTGCGAGCAACTCGGTTAGGGCTTCGGTCGCCCTGCGACCGAAACCGGCTTGAACTGCGACTCAAAACCGAGTCGCATCGCCGGCACGAAGTACTGCTCGGTGTACTCATAGACCGCAGCCAGACGGCGGTCGATCGCGTCGGCGTCAACATTGCGATTGTCGAGCTGGCCTCTCAGGTACACCGAATCCTCGGGTCCGATCACAAAGTGCAGACCGTGCATGGCACGGTTGCGCACCAGCAGATGCGAAAACACCGCTTCGCGGTTCTCGTCGGGATCTGGCATGAAGTAGCTCTCGATGGCAAGCGTGCGTTGCCCGAGCGTGAACTCGGCGCTGAAGTGCTGTTTGGTCTCGCCGGCAAGTCGCACGTACCAGAACGGCTGATCGATCTCACCGCGTTCGACGGCAACGACAGCTTCGATCTCGTCGATCGCGTCGTGCAGAGCCGTGTCGATGACACCTTCGATGCGGGCGAGCTCCCGAACGTCGAGCAGCTCGCTCATGAACAATCGACCGGAACCCGCACACGGAGCTGTGCGTAGAGCTCACGGAGATGATCCGCCGTCGTCGCCCAGCGGTAGTGCCGCGCCCGCTCGAACGCGTTGAATGCCAGCTCGGCAGCGAGCATCGGATGGCTGAAGATCTGATCGAGGTAGGTGGCGAACACATTTGCGTCACGGCTGTTGACAAGGAAGCCGGTCTTTCCGTGATCGACAAGGGTGCGAAGCCCGCCGACCGACGATGCGACAACCGGAGTGCCGCAGGCGGCGGCTTCGAGTGCGACCAGCCCGAACGATTCGCTCCTGCTGGGAACGATGCAAACATCGGCGGCGCGATACCAGCTCGACAACATGTGGTGCGGTTGTGGGGGCACAAAGCGCACGCGGTCTTCGAGTCGATAGGTCGCGATCGCCTTCTTCACCAGCGCGAGCTCCTGCTCGCCTTCGCGGCCGCTCGGGCCACCGACGATCACCAGTTGAGCATCTTTGTTGCGCATGCGACCGAGCGATTCGGCCGCGACGGCCACGCCCTTGAGCGGCTGAATCCGTCCGACGAACAGCACGGTGGGGCGTTCATCGAGCCCGACGGCCTGACGGGCTGCGTCTTGGGAGCCTGGTGAGAAGATGGCGTGTTCGACACCCGGTGTGACATACGAGATTCGCTCGGGAGGCGTGTCGTAGAGCCGTTCGAGCCAATGGGCCTCGGCGATACAGCTGGCGGTGACGGCGTCGGAACAGGCGATGACCTCGGCCTCGGCGATCGCCCGCCGCTGTGGCTCATGGTCACCGGTCTCGGCTTTGACCCGCGCCAACGTGTGAAAGGTGGTCACGAGGGGGATGTCCAGGCGGTGCTTGATGCGATGACCGGCCACACCGCTCAACCAGTAGTTGGCGTGCAACACGTCGACACCGCCTAGTGCAACGATGTCTTCTTCGACGCGGTCCGCGAACTCATCGACAATGTCGTAGAGCTGCTCCTTCTCGAGCTCACAGGGGCCGGCGCTGATATGCACCACGCGAACGCCGGGCTCGAGCTCGACCTCGGCCGGAAGATCCGGGTGCCAGGCTCGCACATACACGTGGCATTCGGCACCGGTATGCGCGAGGTGAGCAGCAAGCTCGCGGATGTATACGTTCATTCCACCGCTGTCACCCGACCCGGGCTGGGCCAGCGGCGACGTATGCAACGACAGCAACGCAATCTTGGCTGAGT
>CAXMZV010000727.1:0-2377 GCA_964199985.1 Candidatus Ilumatobacter isfjordensis
CGTTGCAGGACCGGTTCAACAGTTTCATCGATCGCCGCTATCCAAATCGAAAATGGATCGTTCGCCGAGGGCAGGTGGAGAGCAGGTCGCGGTTGCCGAAGAGAAGTACCGATTCGTCGAACCCGACGAGCTCCCACCAGAGGTCGCCCAGTTCCGTCGCGATCTGCAGAGCGATTCGCTTGGAGAGATTCTGGAACTGGATTCGATCCTGTATCACCGCAAAGCGACGACGGTCGATGCCGAACTCGTGCGCTCGATCGATCCCCGCTTCGACTCGCTCACCGAGATCCTTCGTCTCGATGTCGCCAGATGGCTAACACACACCGATGACCCATCGAGAAGCGTCACACTGGCCGACCCCGAGTCCGGGGAGCTGGTCAAGTCGTCGTTGCCGCGAGCATACGACGTGACAATCCTCCATCGACTTGGTCCGACCGGTGCCACCACGCCCTGGAGCACGGCCAGGGTCGTGTTGAGCCGCAAGGGCATCCGCAGGGTCGACCATCTCGACGCCTGACCCGCTTTTTGCGAGGGCAACCACGGCCCCGACTACGCCGTGGGGTCTGCAGCGGATAGCGGTGGCAGGTCGGTCAGAGGCGGCCCCCGAGCGAGCACGATCGGTGCGGCGGCCGAGTGACTGGCCTGCAGGTCCGCGACGACGCCCGGCTGTGTCATCCCGCCGACGCTTACGGCTTCCGGAGACGCCAGATCTTGCGAGCGACCGAAGCAAGCTGAGCTTGGAACGATCCGGTGTTGTAAGCGATGCCATGGCTCTCACAAATGGCTTGGACTTTCGGTGCGATCTCGGGGTACCGGTTCGAAGGGAGGTCGGGGAAGAGGTGGTGCTCGATCTGGTGGTCGAGGTTGCCGGTCATGAGGTGCATGAGGTCGCCACCTTCGAAGTTCGCTGAGCCGAGAACTTGGCGCAAGTACCAGGCGCCTTGACGCTGGTCATCGGCCGCCTCGGGAGGGAACATCACGACGTCGTCGGGGAAGTGGCCACAGAAGATGACCGCGAAGGACCACACGTTGCGAACGACGTTTGCCGTAGCGGCGCCGGTCGCTGAGGCGACAACTCCGAGCGGCCCAAAGGGAATGAACGACAGCGCAGGAAAGGCTACGAAGTCCTTCACTGCCTGATTGCGCATCTTGGTGAGACTCTCACCGAGTTTTGGTTGCGCGATGTCGGCATCGAATGAGGTGCCGCCGAACAGGCCGAGGCCGTCAACGTCATGGAGTGCGATGCCGTATTCGAAGAACGCGGCCAGGCCAAGCGCAACGATCGGCTGGTATCGGTTGATGGAGTGGTGCTTCTGGTCTTCGTTGATGCGGAACGCGCGGTAACCGAGGTCGTGGTCGACGCCTTCGATGCTGGTCCACTGGTGATGGATTTCGTTGTGTGAGTGTTTCCACTGTGAAGATGGGCAGACATGGTCCCATTCCCAGGTCGTCGAGTGAATGTCTTCGTCGTCGAGCCAGTCCCACTGGCCGTGCATGACGTTGTGACCAATCTCCATGTTTTCGAGAATCTTGGCCAGGCTGAGCAGGCTGACGCCGGCCAACCATGCAGGCGGAAAGATGCCGGCCCAGAGGGCTGCTCGCCCGGCGACGTCGAGGCCGCGTTGGGCTCGTATGAGACGCCTGATGTAGTCGGCGTCGTCGGGGCCAAGCGATTGGATTACTTCGGCTCGAACCTCGTCGAGCTCGGCGGCGAAGGCATCGAGGTCGACGGATTCGAGCAGTCGGTGGTATTCGTCGGCATCGATTTTGGTTGATGCCGTGTCGTCGGTGCTGGTCGGGTTGATAGTAGTGGTCGGGTCGGCAACCTTTGGGTTGGGCAGTGTGACACGACTGGTGGGCGCTGATGGTTGCTCAGCTTGTCTTTCGGTTTGTCGGGTCAGGGTGAGGGTCATTGCTGGGCTCCTGTGGTTTGCAGGGTTGGAGTTCGGTCTGTTGCGAGGGTTGGTTCAAGTTCGACGTCAGTGATCGCGGCGCTGACGCAGATGCGTACGTGGGTGCCCGCATCGACATCGCGTTCGTCGCGTTGGTCTCGGACCTGGCCGGCCAGTAGCGGTGTGACGCAGCGTCGACAGACACCTCGACGACATCCGACAACCGGTCGCTCGTTGTTTCGCTCGAGTGCGTCGAGAATCGTTTCGTCATCGTTTGATTCGGCTACGACGTCGCCCCAACGCACGGCGGGTTGTGTGTTGATCAGTGGGGTCGGCGTAACCTGTTCGCTGGTTGATGTGGCTGGTTGCGTCGCCGGCGTGCGGCGGAACGTGCGAAGGAGTTCTTCTGGGTCGAGTGGGGTGGTCCATGGGCGCAGGAGTTGTACAACCCGTGCCGCTGGTTGAGTTCTTTGTGCGGAGTTCAT
>CAXMZV010000728.1:0-2373 GCA_964199985.1 Candidatus Ilumatobacter isfjordensis
GTCGACACTCAGCCAGTTGCAGGACGGGCGCCTCCTCACTCATGACGAGCCGGCCGTTCTGATCAGCGACGACGAGGGTGTGTCGTGGTTCGCAGCGGGCCCGCCGCTTCCGTTCACCCCAAAAGGCATCGTGATGTCGAGCAGTGACACAGCAATCTACGCCTGGTCGCACACGTGCAACTTCGGAGACGAAGGCAACCCTGTGCTTCCCAACTCGATCGTTCGTCTCGATGTACCGGGGCCCAGCAGCGTCGACGACTCCGGCTGACCGTTCACCGAGACGAGTAGCGCTTGTTCCCGACGAGGGACCGCGCAAAGGGTGACGACGAGTAGACCCACGGCATCGAGACGAACGCCTTCTCCCGAATCTGGCTCAACCGATCGGTCCCGTACCAGTTGGGTGTGAAGCTGACCTCACCGTCGTGGATGGCGAACGGATCCGACTCCGGAGCGGAGGTCTCGCCGAAGGTGAACGACATCGAGTTCACGACCATGACCTACCTCGACTGGTTCAACCATCGCCGTCTCCACGGTGAAATCATCAGCGACGCCAGCTTCACGACCCCGGCAGAAGCCGAGGCCGACTATTATCGCCAAACAACGACAGCCTCCGAGGCGGTCACCCAATACCCAGAGCGGTCATCAAACCCGGGGCGATTCAGACCTGCTTGAACTACCGTTACGATAACCCGAGCCAGAGACCCCACCTGTCACCCGACTCCCGGACAAGAAGAACGAGAGGAACCGATTCATGATCAACGCAACCGGAGTCCCCTCCCTGGATGTCAGTGGAACATACCGCAACATGATTGTTGCCGAGGTCGAGAAGTCATGACCACTGACCACACCAGCATCCAAACAGCTGTTGAGGCTGACACTGATTGGTGGTTCATCTGGGCGGCGACGATCACCGTGTTGGCGTGGATCGTTTTCTATGCGTTCCCGGTCCCCTGGTGGGCTTACGAAAACGGTCCCATCGAATGGATCGGCACGCTCCTCTTCGGTGCGGCTGCCGTGACGTTCGGGATGGCTGCTCGACGACACTCAGACCGTGCTCACAAAGTGATGTCCTGGTTCCTCTGTGGTCTGTTCGTGCTCTCCTTCCTGGAAGAGTTGTCGTGGGGACAGCAGGTTTTCAAGTGGTCGACGCCCCCAGCGTTGGGCTCCAACACTCAGAACGAGACGAACCTGCACAACATGTCGCTGGGTGTCGACCTGCAACGTCTGTTCACGCTGGGCATCGTCAGCCTCGCTGTGCTTGTCCCGCTGATCAATCGGTTCTGGGGCTGGGGACGCAACGCCATCCAGCGCTTGGGTATCCCTGTGGTGTCTCTCGTCGTCTCGGCATGGGTCATTCTCATGCTCGCCATCGACACCGTCTTCGGTGCCGGCGAGTTCGATCCCGAGAGGACTCGCCTCGGACGTGAGTACGTCGAGATGCTGTGGGCACTGACGGCGTTCCTGGTGGCTACCGCTGCGCTGCGGGAGAGCAAGGAACATCAAATCACGAGTTCGTAGGACGACCACCAGCAATCGATCGTACGACTCGAACTCCCCGAGGCCAGCGGCACCGACTCGGTTGACCGTTCACCAGCACGAGTAGCCCTTGTTTCCGATGAGGGAACGTACGAAGCGTGACGACGAGTAGAGCCACGGCATCGAGACGAAGACCTTTTCCCGAATCTGGCTCAGCCGATCGGTCCCATACCAGTTGGGTGTGAAGCTGACCTCACCGTCGTGGATGGCGAACGGATCCGACTCCGGAGCAGAGGTCTCGCCGAAGGTGAACGACAGCATCGGTCGGGCAGTGTCAGTGTGGTTCGGCATGCCCCGGTGCCACACGGTGGAGATCCTCAGCAGCACGTCGCCCTGCTTCATCGGGAGGCGCTTCGACGCACGCCACTTCCGTTCGAGGGTGTAGCGCCAGAACTTGTAGAAGCGATGGTGCGTCCCAGGGATCATGTCGATCGCACCGTTGTCGAGGTCAGTGTCCACGACCGCCACGTTGCAGATCAGGAACGCCTCGGTGTACAGACCGTCGGGGTGGAAGTGCTGAATTCCGCTGCCCGGAAGGTTGTAGTTGGTCGTGACGCGCAGTCGATCGGCGTCGTCGCCGGCGAACTCGTCGATGATCTCGAAGACACCGTGTTCGCGGATCGCCTCGTAGGCGAATTTCGACCGTTCGCCCGGGAAGCAATTCAGGTGGCCGCTGTAGGAGCCCCCGCCTTCGAACAGGCCGCCGTCGGCCTGGGCCCGCTCGTACTCGGCCGTCAGGTGGTGCGAGAACTCGGCGAGCTGATCTGCAGGAACTACGCCGGGGAGTACCGCATACCCGACTCGTTGCAGTTCTTCTCGCGCAGTTGTGATATCCGC
>CAXMZV010000729.1:0-2372 GCA_964199985.1 Candidatus Ilumatobacter isfjordensis
CCAGAACAGCTACCTCAGCGATGTGCGCGGCTGGGACGCCAAGACCATCGGCATCTTCTCCCTGGTCGTCGGCACCCCGGCAGCCCTCGGCCTGCTCATCGGCGGACGCTTCGCAGATACGCGCGGTCGAAAGCCGTTGATCGCCGTCGTGCTGCCGTTCTCGACGCTGATGGTCGTCCTCGCCTTCACCTTCGGCGGCCCAATCTTGTGGCTGTTCTCGTTCTTGGCCGGGATCACGGGAAGCATGGCGTTCCCGGCGATGGCTGTGTATCGAACCGAGCTGTTCCCAACCGGCAACCGCAGCCGAGCCGCTGGCATCATCACGGCACTTGCATTGATCGGCGGGATCGGCGGACTCCTCGGTACTGGTCAGCTCGTCGATCGCGGCTGGTCATACGGCTCGGTGATCGGGATGATGGCCCTCGCCCAAGTGGTCGTCACCGTCATCGTCATCACGTCGTACCCTGAAACCGCGCACCGCGAACTCGAAGAGATGAACCCCGAGGACGCCACGCTGATCATCACGAGTTGAGGCGCTCTGTTCGTGCTCTGTTGGATCTCTGCCCGCTCAGCCCAGCAATGCTGTGCGCTGCGGGCAGAGTTCATGCAGCTCTTGACTTCAACTGCGCTTGAACCCCTAGGTTCACGGCCATGACACTCAGATCGTCTGCGCCGCTTCGGTTCGAGCCGTATGGGGCGACCGCCGACGTCGCCAACATCGTCGTCGACGGCGCGCCGAATGCGTCAACGGTGCTCACCCTCACGCACTGGCCGGGAATCGCTCAACCGCCGGGGCTCGCCGCTGACCTGTCCGCTGAGATGGCGTTCCGCTACCTCGATCAGCGGCCCGAGCACGACCCTGCAAGCGTGGTCACGAACAACCACTTCGACCAGGACGGCCTGGTCGGGATCTTCGCACTCACCAATCCTGAGGAGGCGCGACGACACCGGGACGTTCTCATCGATGTCGCGGCGGCTGGCGACTTCGCGACGTACCAATTTTCGGGCAGCAGCGCGAGCCTCGATGGCACTGTGGTCCTACGCGCAGACGGACCGATCACCACTCGGCAACCAACTCGACGGCCCGTATGACGCAGCGGCGGCACTCCTCTACGAAACGACGCTCCCGCTCCTGATCCCGATGATCACGCACCCCGAGCGCTTCGAGGAGCTGTGGCGCGATGAAGACGAGCGGCTCACCGCGTCAGAGACAGCCATCGCAGACGGACGCGTCGTGATCGAGGAAGTGGCCGCAGTCGACCTGGCGGTGGTGACGATCCGCGACGACTCCATCGGCGGCGGGCATCGATTCGGACACGACACAGTCGAGTTCGTGCATCCGATGGCTGTTCACAACGCCACTGATTGCAGCCGCCTGCTGCTCGTCCGGGACAACAACTACACCTACGTCGATCGCTACGAATCCTGGGTTCAGTACCAGTCGCACACTGTCCCGAGGCGAGTCGACCTCGAACCACTTGCACAGACTCTGACGGTGCTTGAAACCGGTGCCGCGAAGTGGTCTGCATCAGCACCCTCGGCCCTGACGCCACGCCTCGGTCCGGACGCTGGGTCGTCGCTCTCCGCAGCAACGATCACCGCTGAACTCGTCGCATACCTCAAACTCGCTCCCGCTGCTTGGGACCCGTATCGACGCGACGGCCCGGGCGGCGAACACTCGTGAGCGGGCGCCGGCGTCGCGACGTGGTTCTCACGCCGTGATGCGTGCCACAAATGCCGCCAGATGCCTGGCAACCTCTGCCTCGCGGCCTTTCAGATCGTGGCGAGCGCGATCGAGCCAGATGTGCTCGACGGGCGCCGGAATTGTTGCCGTCCAGTGCTCCAACTCGTCGGGCGTTCCGAACTCGTCGCGTGTTCCCGAGATGAACAGGCACGGCACCGTGATGTCGGGAAGATGTTCCACGCGCAGCTTGTCGGGCTTCTTCGGCGGGTGCAGCGGATAGCCGAGCAGGACGAGGCCCGCCAGATTCCGGACCGCTCCCCCACCATCGGCATCGGCCGCCACCATCGATGCCATGCGCCCACCCATCGAGTGGCCACCCAACACCAGCGGGCTCCGACGTCGACTGAGCACAGCAAGGTCGCTGCGAATCGACGCCATCAACTTCGGTGCACGATCAGGCGGGCCCTTGCGACCCTCTTTGCGGTAGGGAAAGTCGTGTCGATTGACTCGCGCTGACCGACCCAGCTCAGCTTCGATCTGCAGCAGGCGCGGATGATTGCGATCCGACCCGGCACCGGGATACAACAGCACGCTCGGCGCGGCCACAGTCAGTCCCCGTCCATTTCGATCAATCCTTGGCGGAGAGAATCCTGCGAGCTTCGGCGAGATCGCTCATTGCCTTGGCCGC
>CAXMZV010000730.1:0-2365 GCA_964199985.1 Candidatus Ilumatobacter isfjordensis
GAAACCGACATCGAACCGGGCGCTTGGTATCTCAACGGTGGATACATGCCCGCTGGTTTCATGATCGAGTCGGGTCAAGCCGACCTGATGCTGATCAGTTACATGGGCATCGACTTACTCAGCCGGCGTGAGCGGTCATACCGCCTGCTCGGCTGCACCCTGACCTACCACGGCGACTTGCCGACGGCCGGCGACACACTCGAGTACGAGATCCGGATCACGGGACATGCCAAGCACGGCGACATCCGACTGTTCTTCTTCGAATATGACTGCATCGTTGCCGGCGAGCGACGTCTGACGGTTCGCGATGCGCAGGCCGGGTTCTTCAATCAACAAGAACTTGCCGATGCACTGGGGGCGCTCTGGACTCCCGAGTCAGGGCGGGCCGAACTCCGTGCTGACGCCCGCGTCGATCCGCCAGCCATCGTCTGCGCCAAGACGGCATTCTCTGCCGACGAGGTCAGCGCGTTCAGTGAAGGACGAGTGCTCGACTGCTTCGGCTCAGGTTTCGAGTGGACCGAGACACACACGCGCACGCCGAAGATTCAGGCAGGCGAGCAACTCTTCATCGACGAGATCACCGAGTTCAACCCGACCGGTGGGCCATGGGGGCGTGGCTTCATGCGTTGCGAGTCGACGATCGCCGACGATGCGTGGTTCTTCGACGGGCATTTCAAAAACGACCCGTGTATGCCGGGCAACTTCATGGTCGAAGCCTGCATCGAGGCAATGTCGTTCTACCTGTCCGCACTCGGTCACACCGCACGTGTCGATGGTTGGCGGTTCCAACCGCTGCCGGAGCAGCCCTTCGAGCTGAAGTGCCGTGGCGAAATCAACCCGCAGACCGATCGTGTCGCCTACGAGTTGTACGTCGAGGAAATCTGGGACGGTCCGCATCCGACGATCATCTGCGACGTCCTCGGGTTCGTCGACGGCAAGGCTGCGTTCCACGCCCATCGGCTCGGCGTCGAACTGGTGCCGGGATGGCCGCTCACCTCGATGCCGGAAGTGTGGGAAAGCGTGGTCGAGCCGGTCGAGGTCGCGACCGATGCCGAGGGCTTCCCCTTCGACTGGAAGGCGATGATCTCTTGCGCGTGGGGCAAGCCGTCCGATGCGTTTGGTTCGATGTATGAGGCCTTCGACGGCACCCGTCGTTCGCCGCGTCTCCCCGGCGAGCCGTACCACTTCATCAGTCGCGTGGCGCAGATCGACGGCGACCTCAACGACTGCAAGGCCGGCCTCGAGATCATCTGTGAGTACGACATTCCTGACGACGCCTGGTACTTCGACGAGAACGGTGCCGAGACCATGCCGTTCGCCGTGCTGCTTGAAGCAGCACTGCAACCCTGCGGTTGGGTCGCATCTGCGGTGGGTTCGGCGAACGACGTCGATGAGGACTTGCTGTTTCGCAACCTCGACGGCACGGGCACCGTGGTCGACGAGCTGACGCGGACCTCAGGAACGCTGTCGACCAGGGTCAAGCTGACGAGTGTCTCTCGTGCAGGCGGCATGATCGTCGAAGGGTTCGAGGTCGAATGCTCGCTCGGCGACCGAGTCGTTTACGCAATGGAGACCGTCTTCGGCTTTTTCCCACCCGAGGCCTTCGAGGACCAGGTCGGCCTGCTCGTCACCCGCGACCACCAGGTGCTGAACGAGCTCATCGCTGGGCACGCGCCCGAGATGACTGACCTCACCGACCGACCCGCACGATTGTGTGCAGGCACCGCTCGCCTCGCGAACCAGATGCTGCTGATGGTCGACCGTGTTGCCCATGTCGAAGCACAGGGCGATGCCGGCCTCGGGGTCGTCGTGGGGGAGAAGGACGTCGACGTCTCCGAATGGTTCTTCAAGGCGCACTTCTTCCAGGACCCGGTGCAGCCGGGTTCGCTTGGTGTCGAAGCCCTGCTCCAGCTCCTGCAGTACTTCATGCTCGACACAGGGATGGATGTCGACATCGATGACGCACGGTTCGAACCGATGCTGCTCGGTGCGCCGATGGTCTGGAAGTACCGAGGCCAGGTCACCCCGAGGAACGAGATGATCACGACGATCATGGAAGTCACCGAGGTGGGTGTCGACGAGATCGGTCCGTTCGTCATCGGCGCCGGTTCACTGTGGTGCGACGGTCTGCGAATCTATGAGGTGTCCAACATGGGCATGCGCTTGGTCTCCGGTGCACCGGGTGGGGCGTCTTCGCTCGCCGAGTCCATCGCAGCTCCGGACACACCTGCTCCGCGCCCGATCGAAGTGTCCGAGCTTCCGATCAGTGTCGACCTGGCTCACCATCCCCAGCTGATCGATCACGCGGTCAACGGTGTTCCGGTCGTCCCGGTGGTCTTCGCCATCGAATGGTTTGCCCGGCTCG
>CAXMZV010000731.1:0-2365 GCA_964199985.1 Candidatus Ilumatobacter isfjordensis
GGGGATCGTCATTCGGGCGCGAACGCCCACTTCGCAGTCACACAGTTCAGACTTACCCCACTCTTGTCCCAGGAGACCCGTGAAGCTGCCGAGAGATTCCACGAGGCACTCAACGACGCTGTCAAGAGGACGGACCGCACGCAACAAACGTTCAAAGACGAGTGTTGTCCCCACCAGAAACAGCTCCAGGCGCTCATCCGCCGCGACATGGCGCTGGCCGACGAAAAAGCCGGGCCGATCCGGCGATCACCTGTTCCGGCGGCCGGGCGGTTGATCGTCGGTTTGCCGATCGTGAAGTGAGACAAGCGAGAGGTGTCTTACGGGCATTTCGTCCCTTGACACCTCTGCGTCCTCCTGCGCAGCGTGGTCACATGAGTGCTCATCGGAGTATCCGCTCGGGATGGACCGCGATGGTCTGCGTGATGGCCATCGGCGTCGCCGCGTGCGCGGGAACAACCGATGAGACAGTCCGGTCACCTGCCGAGGGAACGGCGCCGTCCGATACGTCGAGCGCCCTGGTTTCGGAGCCGACGGCGCCAACTGTTGAGACCGAAATGGCCGAATCGGAAGCGATCGAAGCGCAAGAAGTGGCTGTCACGACGATTCTGTCGGCTGACGAGTGCACGTTCCGGTGCCCGATGGTCGGCGATGTGTTCGCGGTGGCCGGCGTCAACTTCGACGTCGGACAGCCGATGCGTGATGCGCCCGACGAGGCTGCTGCGATCGTCGCGACACTGCCATCGATCTCCACCGTGGTGACCACCGGCGACAACCGGATGTTCTGGTCCGAGGTGAACGCCGACGGGTCGACGGGCTGGGTCGAGCGCGGCCACCTGTACGCCACTGCTCGCACCGTCGACATCACCACCAATGTCGTGGCCGCCCTCGGAGCGCCACCAGTTGCGACGTCGATGCTCGAACTCGGCCTGACCGTCGCGAATACGAGAGTGGTGTCGTTTGACGCCGTGACGTCGACGGTGACCGTTGCGAAGGCTCCGACCGAGGGTGCCACCGGCGAGGTGACGTACGACGTGATCGGCTTTCCCGATGACTCGGTCAGCGGCGAACGGCTCGTGATCACCGGCCAGCAGATCGACGATTCCACACTCCCCGCAACCGGTTTCGCGAGGGCCGTCGTCTACGAACTCGTCAGCGTCATCGCCACCGACATCTGCGCCCGCGGCGCAGGAGTCGACCTCGAACTGTGCGTCTGACACTCAACTCGGGGGATTCATCGTGACTGCTAACCCGGCGTGTGAGTCGAGGCCGGGGAGGTGGTTCGCGTCCGACTGAGTTGGCGCGTCGCCAAGGTGGACCACTCGGTTTCTCAGCCCGGCCACTTGGTGCACAATCCTTGCCCGAGTGGCTCGGGACCGACAACACCGTTGACTCCGACGTCCCGACGTCGGTATCGACCGCACGGACCTCGGCGACGGCCTCACTCGTGGCGGTCAGAGATCGATGGAACCCGACACTCGGACGGTTGCGGTGCCGCCGACCCAGATCTGGCCGTCGGCTTCGGCCACTTCGACGAGTCCGCTGGTCTGGCGGGCGACGTACGGCGCTGTCAACGTGCCGCTGCCGAGGAGCCACTGGGCGATCGATGCGTTCAGGCTGCCGGTCACCGGGTCTTCGCGTATCGATCCGTTCGGGTCGTTGAAGAACGCCCTCACTTCGATCGCAGCGTCACTCCCCTGCGGATACAAACCGACGACACCGACGTCGAAGTGCTGAGCCGGCTCCGTCGGCATCGGAATGTCGAGCACTCGCTGCGCATCGGTCAACTGCAGACCCATCCAGCCAGGTCCGTTGTCGATCCAGTGCGATGCGACGACGTCGCCGTCGGTCAGGCCGAGCAACCGCATCGCTCGATCGAGATCAGCGTGTACCACCGGTTCGTGACGGATCATCGGCGGCGCAGCGAAAGCCAAGCTGGCACCGTCGACACGGATCTCGATGAGCCCGGCACCGCACTCCTGCAGGACGAGACCCGGCCGCTGCGGTTCACCGCCGGCATCGAGCCAAGCAGCGCAGGCGCCGAGGGTTGGGTGCCCGGCGAAGGGCAGCTCGACCTTGGGTTCGAAGATCCTGACCCGGTAGTCAGCCGTCGACTCAGTGGGCTGCAACAGGAACGCCGCCTCGGACAGGTTCGTCCAGCGAGTGATCGTCTGCATGGCCTCGGTCGAAACGTCATCGGCATCGTGGATCACGGCCAACGGGTTGCCGGTGAACGCACCGTCGGCGAACCATCGACCTGCCGGAACGGAGACGCCGTCACGATGACACGCCAGTGCACCCTGCGCAGACGCCTTCGAGCGCGAAGTGGCCGGGTTCGAGCGTGAAGCCGATGGCGTCACGCGCCTGT
>CAXMZV010000732.1:0-2345 GCA_964199985.1 Candidatus Ilumatobacter isfjordensis
ACGTGACATCGGCGGCCGCGCTGGCGTGCACGTCACTGCGTATGGCGATTCCACCGGCGACCGTGAACTGCTCCTCGACGCCGACGCGCCCGTCTTCGTGGGCAAGCGCCATCCCCGCTGGCTGCCGACGCCGACAGCCAGCTGAAGATCTGAGGTTGGCCGCTCCGGGAGCGAATCGACAGTTCTCGGCCCTGTTCCGTTCCGATTGCTGAGACTCAGCGGGGCCGAAAACGCTGGGCGACGGTCACGCATCGGGGCAGGTGCGGGGCGCTACCGTCGGCGCAGTGATTTCGGGCCTCATTCGTACCGCTCGGCCCAAGCAGTGGCTGAAGAACGTGCTGGTCTTCGCCGCGCCCGGTGCCGCTGGGGTCCTCAATCAGGGTCGCGAGCTGTGGCTCACGATCGTGGTGTTTGTCGCCTTCTGCTTCGCTGCAACGGCGGTCTACTTCTGGAACGACTTGATCGACGTCGAGGCCGACCGAAAGCACCCCAAGAAGCGTCTGCGACCCATTGCGGCCGGGGACGTGTCGATCGGCGCCGCCCGAACGGCGAGTGTCGTCGCTCCGCTCGCGGCGCTTGGCCTTGCCGCGGTCACCGGACGTTGGCAAACCGTTGCCGTGGTTGCGGCTTATCTCGCGATCAACTTGGCGTACAACCTCGGGTTGAAGCGGATCCCGGTGGTCGACATGGTGGTGGTCGCTTCGGGTTTTGTGCTGCGCGCAGGTGCAGGCGCCGTTGCCGTCGACGTGCCGATGTCGCGATGGTTTGTGCTGTGCACCACATTCGGGTCGCTCTTCATCGTCGCCGGGAAGCGGTACGCCGAGCTGAACGAGTTGGGTACCGGCGCCGGTACCCGCGCCACGCTCGATATGTACACCCTCGGCTATTTGCGTACTGTTCTGTCGATCAGCTGCGGTGCAGCGCTGCTCAGCTACTGCGTCTGGGCATTTGAGACCAGTGCCGAGGCCGATCGGGTGGGCGAGTTCGACTTCCCGTTCTACGAACTG
Organism: Candidatus Ilumatobacter isfjordensis; assembly: GCA_964199985.1. Lineage (GTDB taxonomy): Bacteria > Actinomycetota > Acidimicrobiia > Acidimicrobiales > Ilumatobacteraceae > Ilumatobacter_A > Ilumatobacter_A isfjordensis. Next base: position 1,008 of record CAXMZV010000732.1, read on the forward strand.
TCGATCGTGCCCATGCTGACGGCTCTGTTGCGGTACCTCCTCGTGCTCGAACAGGGTGGCGGGGGAGCTCCCGAGGAAGTGTTTGCCAAGGATCGCGTCCTGCAGATCCTCGGCCTGACCTGGATCGTGATCTACGGCATCGCCGTCTACGCTGGCTGATCCCATGGAGAACGCAGCTGCCACTCCATCCCTGACGCGCCCCACTCTCGAGGGAGTACTGCGGCTCGTCGCCGACGTCCAGGGGTGGATGACCGCCGGTCAGGCGTCAACGCTGTACGACAGCGCGACACGATGCCCCGACGAGAGCCAGATTGTCGAGATCGGATCGTTTCAGGGTCGCTCGACCATCGTGTTGGCGTCAGCGGCCGATCCGTCCGTCTCGGTGATCGCGATCGATCCGCATGCCGGCAACGACCGAGGACCGCAGGAACTCGACGGGTACGCCGACGAGGCCGACAGTGACCACGCGATCTTCAACAAGAACCTGGCTGACGCAGGGGTGTCCGACCGAGTCCGGCACCTCCGGATTTTCTCCGACGAAGCGCACACCGAAGTCAGTGGCGAGGTCGGCCTGTTGTACGTCGACGGTGCACACCGCTACGCACCAGCTCGAGCCGACATCGCGTCGTGGGGAGAGCGCGTCAGCAATGGTGGCACCTTGCTGATCCATGATTCGTTCTCGTCGATCGGTGTCACCCTCGCGATTCTCCGAGAACTGGTCCCCGGTTCGAAGTTCCGGTACGTCGGTCGGTCACGATCGATGACGATCTACCGCGCCGATCTACCGGGCGGGCCACGTGCCCGCGCCAAAAACGCAGCGCAGCAACTCGCCCAGCTGCCGTGGTTTGTGAAGAACATCGCTCTGAAGGTTTTGCTGTCCGCTGGACTCGGCAAGATCATGACCAAGCTCGGCCGCACGGCGCCCGAATGGCCGTACTGAACCGCTGATGGGGGACCGGCAATTGCTCACGGGCTGGGGGAGAACCTCAGCGACCTCGGCCAACGTCGAGTCGGTGGGTGCCGACGATGTCGCCCACGTCCAGTCGGGCACTCGCGGGGCGATTGCCCGCGGCCTCGGGCGGGCCTACGGCGACCCTGCTCAGAACGGTGGCGGCACGGTCATCCGCCTGCAGCCGTCGGCGAATCCGGTGTGGATCGACACCGCAGCGGGTACCGCCGCGGTCGACGCCGGGTTCAGCTTCGACGAGCTGCTCCGTCGCCTCGTGCCGCACGGGTTCTTCGTCCCGGTCACGCCCGGCACCCGATTCATCACCGTCGGCGGCGCAATCGCCAGTGACGTCCACGGCAAGGGCCATCACAGCGACCTCACGTTCGTGC
>CAXMZV010000733.1:0-2342 GCA_964199985.1 Candidatus Ilumatobacter isfjordensis
GGTGTCGGTGGGTCGGATCACGACCATCCCGTCGTCGGGGACACAGACGTACTCGGGCGTTAGCCCCAGCGAAGGCGATGCCCCAGAGAACGCCGAAGACCTGGTCGCCGACGCGGAAGCGTGTGACGTCGCTCCCGATCGCCTCGACCACGCCCGAGAACTCGTTGCCCGGAATCGTCTTTCGGGGTCGCCGGATGCCAAGTCCCAGACGCATGAGGAGCCCGAAACGGGTGTAAGTGGAGCTCCGGATCCGGACGTCGCCTGCAACCACAGTGGTGGCGTGCACTCGGACCAGGAGCTCGTGGGTGCCTTGCGTTGGCTTGTCCACCTCCATCAACCGCAGTACATCCGGTGACCCATAACCGGTAGCAACGATCGCCTTCATCAGCTCCTCCAATCGGCAGGATTCCAATAACCACTCCAGCCCATCGGTCGTTGGGATGCCAGAGAAGAAGGTCCCTGTGGCCACCAACGTGCAGCCGAAGCGAGCGAGCAATCAACCGCACATTCTTGAGCCTGCCCGAGCGCCGAGGTGCCGTTCACCAGCGGCCAGTGAGCTCGCACGGGCGAGGCAATATGGGGCGCTGAACCGGCAGATAGAGGATGCTTGGCGCACCTCCCTCAGTGAGCTTCGTGGGGGTGACGTTCGTGGACTGACGTCACCGATCTCAACAGCTTCAAGACGCAGGAGTGCAGCGCTACTCGATGGCGAATGTCACCGTGACGGTGACTGAAGTGCTGACCTCGCCGGGCATGAACGGCGCGCCAGCAACCTCGCCCTCGCCGCCGTAGTACGCGCCATAGTCCGGCACGCTGACCTCTTCCACGCGGACGACATCGGTCAGCGTTCCGTCGACGAGTTCTGCCAGCTCCTCCGCACGGTGGCGGGCATCTTCGACTGCGAGTTGGCGCGCCTCGGTCATGCGTGGTCCGTCTTCTTCGAGTCCGAACGACACGCCGTAGACGGTCGCGTCATCTCCAACGGCCCGGATCGCCGCGTCGATGATCTCGCCTCCGCGGGCCAACTCGCGCACGTGGACGCGGACGTTGTAGTTCACGGTGTAGCCGGTGATCGTCGGATACTGGACGTACTGGGGGTAGATGCTGTAGTCACCCGTCTGCAGGTCGGCGTCGGTGATGCCGAAAGTACGCAGCGCCTCGATCATCGTGGCGGCCTCGGCGGTGGCGTCGTCAACGGCGGTGAGGATCGTGGGTCTGGTGACCACGACACCGAGCATGGTCTCCATGAAGTCGGGCGGTCCCGCGACCTTGCCGACGCCATCGACAGTGATCGTGCGGGCAACCTCGGTAGCAACCGGTGCCGGGTCAGTCGTCGCGCGGTCCGCAGATGTGACGGTGGGGGCTTCCGTTGCCGACGGGTCGGGCGCCTCGGTTCGATCGTTCTGATTCGAACCGCAGCCAAGGCCAGTCGCCATGGTGAGCGCGAGAACCGCCAACAGTCCTCGAAGTCGGGTTCGACGCACAACACACCTCCTTCACTCGTCGGGTCCACCTTCAGTGTCCGCTCCACCCGTCGCTGTCGCCAGAGGCCTTCAGCCCGGAAACGCGGCACATCCGAACGGATGCGCCGACGCGACCTATTCGCCAGCCGGGCCCCTGAAGACCACGTAGCTGACGATGCTCACCGACCCCGACGGGCCGCCCAGCAACGTGCTCTCGGTTTGCGTGACGGTGGCCCTCGGGATCGGTGCCGCAACTCGGGCCTCCGGCGACCACGCAGTCCCTACCGCTCGCGCCGACGGAGGAATATGTTGGGGTGGCAGTTGCTGAGGAGGACTCGATGAAGGCGCTTGTGCGAGATAGGTACGCGTCGCGAGAAGGGATTGTGCAGGTCGAAGAGATTGAGATGCCACAGGCCAAAGACGACGAGGTGCTCGTGCGTGTACGGGCGGCATCAGCGAAGCCGTGGGGTTGGGACCTGCCAGCGATCATGCGGTCGATCGGCCGGGGCACTGCTTGGTTCTACAAGCCGAAGGCCCACGTCCCCGGTCTCGACTTCGCCGGTGAGGTAGAGGCAGTCGGCAAGGACGTGACCCGGTTCCGACCCGGTGCGGCGGTATTCGGCTCGTCCAAGGGTGCCCTCGCCGAGTACGTCTCGGTGACCGAGGATGCGTTGGCGCTGAAACCCTCCAAGGTGTCGTTCGCCGAGGCGGCCACGGTCGCCATGCCCGGGTCCACCGCGTTACAGGCTGCGCGAAAGGGGCAGGTCACATCGGAGCACCATGTGCTGGTCGTGGGCGCCTCGGGTGGGGTCGGGGTCTTTGCTGTCCAACTCGCCAAAGCCCTCGGCGCAGACGTGACCGGTGTCTGCGGCACGACGA
>CAXMZV010000734.1:0-2332 GCA_964199985.1 Candidatus Ilumatobacter isfjordensis
TGGACTCCCGAACGCGGGCAAGAGCTCGCTGTACAACGCGCTGACCGGTGGTGGCGCGCTCGCAGCGCCGTACCCGTTCGCCACGAAGGACCCGAACATCGGTGTCGCGATGGTGCCCGATGAGCGTCTCGACAGGTTGTCGGTGATGTCGAAGTCGAAGAAGACCATTCACGCCCAGGTCGAGGTCGTCGACATCGGTGGACTCGTCGAAGGCGCGAGCACTGGTGAAGGTCTCGGCAACAAGTTCCTCGCCAATATTCGTGAAGTCGACGCAATCGTCTTCGTGCTCCGGGCGTTCGAGGACGACGACGTGGTCGGCCCGTCCGACCCGATTGAGCACCTCCGCGTGGTCGAGATCGAGCTCGCGCTCGCCGACCTCGAAACGGTCGAGAAGCGCCTCCATCAGACCAAGCGGCAGGCCAAGCTCGACAAGTCGATGGTCGAGGAGACCAACGCACTGCAGATTGCCTACGACCAACTGTCCGAAGGGCTGCCGCTCTATCGTGCCGGCCTCAGCGACGATGTCCGCGCCATCCTCGACCCCTACTTCCTGCTGACCAACCGGCGTGTGCTCGCCGTGGTCAACGTCGGTGAGGACGACATCGAGTCGATCCCCGAGAAGGAAGCGCTGATCACTGCGGAATTCAACAACGCGGGCGACAACGTCGAGGTCATCGGCATGTGCATCCAGATGGAGGCCGAAGCCGCCGCCATCGAAGACCCCGACGAGCGCAAGGAAATCCTCGAAGGTTTCGGCCTCGGCGAAGGCGCCCTGTTCCGCATGGTCCGCAGCGCGTACCACCTGCTCGGGCTGCGCACGTACATGACCACTGGCGAGCAGGAGTCTCGGGCATGGACGTTCCGCGAGGGCTCGACGGCGCCGGAGTGCGCCGGGCGAATTCACGGCGACTTCCAGCGTGGGTTCATTCGTGCCGAGGTCATCCAATGGGACGAGTTGCTCGAGCTCGGTTCGTGGAATGCGGCGAAAGACGTCGGCAAGATGCGCGTCGAAGGCAAGGACTACATCGCCCAAGACGGCGACGTCATGGAATTCCGCTTCAACGTCTGACTGCGTTCCGACCTGGCTGGCGTGCGCTTGCGTCATCTCTGCCTGAGAAGTGCAGCGATGCTGTGTCCTCCGGGCAGAGTTTGGTCGGACGTCATGCCGCCACATCCAGTGCGCGGCGCAGGAGCGTTGCGGTCTCCGCTGGGCGGTGGACGATTGACCGATAAGACCGACGGACCACGCGCCAGCCTGCGGCGACGAGGTCAGCGTCTCGCTGACGGTCGCGTTCGAACTGCGCTCGGTCTGCACCGTGTGTCGCCCACCCATCGCACTCGACGACGAGCGTGGTTCCGACGAATCGGAAGTCGACCTCCCATCCCTCGAGTCGTTCGTGGAAGCTGAACGGGGGAAGTCGATATCGGTGGGCGAGATCGGCAAACGCCAGTTCGAGAACCGAGTCGGCAGGGCGATGGTCGATCGTCCATTCCTCGACCGCGCGGCGAAGTATTGGAATGCCAGCGCGTCCGTGCTTGCTGTGTTCCGAGATCACGGCGCGGAGTGCCTGCAGGTCGATCAGTTGCTTCGACAATGCGCGGCCGACGGCTCCCGACACTTCGTCGGGATCGTTGATTCCGAGATCGCACAGTGTTCGCGGAAGCGTGGTGCACGGAATTTGCTGTTTGCGGAAGGGCCGCAGCCGCCGACGGTCCGAGGGGCGATGCACCGTGGTGTCCGCAAGGCTCGGATGTCTGCGACCGTCCGGATCGATCACATGAAGATGATGCCCAGCGTCGTCGACGAGGCCCCAGAGATACGCGGCGGAACGATGCGATGCAAGTGCACCGTCACCAACCGCCATCACTGAGGCGGCGATGCGTTGGGCGTTCGTCGTGGGCGCCCCCGGAACGCGAACGACGTCGCGGTGGACGGGCACGAACGTCCCCGCCTCGATGGCTCGACGCCATGAGTCGTTGGACAAGCGGGTGGTTGTGCGAGTCAGGAGCCCGTGCTGGTCGCGCGCAAGCTTGTCGTAGTCGGAGAGGCGCATACCTCGACAGTGGGCGATCTCGGAGTGTCAGCGGAGGCGGGTTGCAGGCGCCGGGCAATCTCTGCCCGCGAACTGCAGGAATGCTGTGCCCAGCGGGCAGAGTTTCCGCTGATTCGCGGGGTTAGGGCTGGCGGGTGAGGAGGACTGAGGTGCCGTTGTCGGTGGTGGAGGCGGTGACGATCGTGCCGTCGTCGAGCACGGCGGCACCCGTGAGGCAGGGGCCGATCGTGCCGGCCCTGGTGAGCTGTCCGTCTTCGGCCACATACGCACGCATCTCA
>CAXMZV010000735.1:0-2329 GCA_964199985.1 Candidatus Ilumatobacter isfjordensis
ATCTACAACGGACGACTGACTCCGGCCTACCTCGATCATGCGACGGCCGACGAGATGTACTGGAAAGTCCGTCGTGAGGTGATTCTGCGCCACACAGGTGAACTCCCGCTCGAGATCACCGGTCCTAACGCCGAGACACTGCTGCAACGAGTGTTCACTCGTGATGTGTCGACGGTGCGGGTGGGTCGCTGCAGCTACCAGTTCGCCTGCTACCACGACGGTAAGATGATCACCGATGGTGTCCTCGTCCGGCTGGCCGAGGATCGTTTCTGGTTCGGCCAGGCCGATGGGGATCTCTATTCGTGGTTTCGCGCCCACTGCGAGGGTCTCGATGTACAGGTCATCGACCCGGACGTCTGGATCAGCCAGGTGCAGGGACCGCGTGCACTCGAGGTTCTCGAAGCCGTCATCGACGCGCCGTTGCCGGATCGGTTCAACTACTTCGACATGGCAGAGGTGTCGATCGCTGGCCAACCCGTCGTCATCACGCGTACCGGCTTCACCAATGAGCTGGGATGGGAGTTCTACCTCACACCAGACATCGACGCAGCCGCCGTCGGCGATCGGATCCTTGCCATCGGCGAGGCGTTCGGCATGATCATCACCTCCGCCGATGTGTTCCGAGCGCGCCGCATCGAAGCGGGCCTGTTGAACGCCGGCTCGGACTTCGACATGACGACCACACCGTACGACGTCGGTCTCGGTGGCATGGTCAATTTCGACAAGGGCAACTTCAGCGGACGGGCAGCGTTACAGACCGCTGCTGACTCGTCGTGCCGCACGTGGGGGATGCGCATTGACGACAGCGTGGCGCATCTCGGTCGCGTCCTCGTCAGCCGATCGACCGGCGAGATCATTGGCCGCGTGTGCTCAAGTGCCTGGTCGCCGTTCCAAACGCTCGGCGTCGCCATCGTCCGGTTCGATTCGGCCGACTACGGACCTGACGACGTTGTCGGCGTTGCGTGCATCGACGGCACCGATCACGAGGGCGTGGTGTGCACGTTGCCAATGATCGACCCCGATCGATTGATCCCACGCGGCAAGCTTGTCGACATTCCCCAGCGACCGCTTACTCTGGCGGAATGACGGCACTCGATTCGGCTCCGCTCACACAGTCCCAGGCGACCGGTCAACCGACGCCGCCGGTCCGCGACATCACCATCGGGGATCTGCTTCGAGAGGCAGCAGCCGCAGCTCCCGATCGTGTTGCGCTGGTCGAGGGCGTGCCGCTGGCGGTCAGTCAGGACGCGTCGACTCGTCGTCAGTGGACCTACGCCGAGTTTTTGGCCGACGCCGAGCGCACGGCGAAGGCGCTCCTTGCTCGCTACTCCCCCGGTGATCACATCGCCGTCTGGGCGCACAATGTTCCGGAGTGGGAACTGCTCGAATTCGGCTGTGCCTTGGCGGGCATGGTCATCGTCACCGTCAATCCCGCATTTCAGCGCCACGAACTTCAGTACGTGTTGACGCAGTCCAAGTCGACGGCGCTCTTCGTCGTTCCGTCCCATCGAGGGAATGCCATGTTGGCCACGGCAATTGAGACGCAGCCCGACTGCCCGGATCTGCAGGACGTGATCAGCTTCGATGATTGGAACGACTTCCTCGATGGTGGCGACGCATTCGATGGCGCGCTCCCCACCATTCGACCGAACGACCCGGTGATGTTGCAGTACACCTCGGGCACGACCGGTTTCCCGAAGGGTGCGCTGCTGCACCACCGCGGCCTGGTCAACAACGGCCACCATTACGTGGACCGGTTGGGCATCGAGGATGGCGATGTCTACGTGGCCACGATGCCGCTATTCCACACAGGCGGCAGCGTGATGTCCGTCCTCGGCTGCGTCTCCAAGAAGCTCACGCAAGTGCTGGTTCCGATGTTCGACCCCGGACTCGTGATCGAACTCAGCCAGACCTATCGCTCGAACACGATGCTCGGTGTGCCCACGATGCTCGTGGCGATTCTCGAGCACCCCGACTTCGCAGACGCCGACCTCTCGTCGCTCAAGGCGGTTTGTTCTGGCGGCTCGCTGGTGCCCGAACAGTTGGTCCGAACGTTTGAGGAGCAGCTCGGCGCGCCGTTCACCATCGTGTTCGGCCAGACCGAGTGCTCGCCGGTTGCATCGATGACTCGGCCGACCGACACCATCGAAGACAAGGCCGGCACGATCGGGCCGCCAATGCCGAACGTCGGAGTCCGCATCGTCGATCCGGAGTCGGGTGAGACCCTCCCCGTCGGCGAGATCGGCGAGTACGTGACGCGCGGCTACCACGTGATGCACGAGTACTTCGACATGCCCGATGCGACCGCCGAGGCGATCGACAATGACGG
>CAXMZV010000736.1:0-2324 GCA_964199985.1 Candidatus Ilumatobacter isfjordensis
CAAGATCCACACGCGTTTGCTATCTCGACAGCGTCACGGGCACCGGCTTCGCAACGGCATCCGCCGCGGACTTGGCGTGGTAGCTGCTGCGGGTGAGCGGGCTGGCTTCGACGTGGCCGATGCCGAACGATTCGCCGATCTGCTTCCACCGCGTGAACTCTGCCGGCTCGGCGTAGCGAGCGATCGGGAGGTGGTTCGACGTCGGACGCAGGTACTGACCGATGGTGACGATGTCGACGCCGAGGCCAGCGAGGTCAGCGAGCAGACCGATGATCTCATCGTCGGTCTCGCCGAGGCCCGCCATGAAGCCGGTCTTCGTCACCAGACCGGCTTTCTTGGCCCGTGCGAGCACGCCGAGCGAGCGGCCGTAGCCAGCCGAAGGGCGGACAGCGCGCTGGAGGCGTGCGACCGTTTCGACGTTGTGGTTCATCACGTCGGGACGTGACGCGAACAACAGATCGAGCGACGCATCGTCGCCCTTGGCGTCGGAGATCAGCGTCTCGATGTTGGCTGATGGACGACGCTGGCGGATTGCCTCGACACAGGCGGCGACGTGGGCCATGCCGCCGTCGGCAAGGTCATCGCGAGCAACCATGGTCAGCACGGCGTGATCGAGCTGCATCCGGTCGATCGCCTCAGCCACACGCTGCGGCTCATCGGCGGCGGGGAGCATTGGTTTGCGGGTGTCGACCAGGCAGAAGCCGCACGCCCGGGTACACCGCTCCCCCAGCACCATGAACGTCGCCGTGCCGTCCGACCAGCAGTCAGACAGGTTTGGGCAGCCAGCATCCTCGCAGACCGTGACGAGGTCGAGCGAACGAATTGTTTTCTTCAGCTCCATGACCTCGGGGCCGAGCTCGACCTTCGGACGCAACCAGTCGGGTTTGCGGGTCTCGATCGACAAGCCTGCTGCCACGTCGACACCAGCATCCTCGAGGCGCGCCGCAGCGCGGGTGGAGACGAGTTTGACCTGCTCACCAGGGCCCTCGCCGCGTGAGAACGCAGTGAGGTCACGCCCATCCGCCGCATGTCGCCATGCCACGTCCTGTCGTTCGACTTCGCCGCGCCCCGCACCATCGGCAGCCCAACGGTCTGCTGCGAGGCGCGCCACGACGGCGGCAACCTGTTCCATGGAGACGTCGACGCCTTCCTCGGCGAGCGAAGTGACCGGCTTGTCGCCGATGCCGCACGGCACGATGTGCTCGCGCATGAACGTCAGGTCAGTCGACACGTTGAGAGCGAAACCGTGCATGGTCCGCCCCTTCTTGAGCCGCACACCGATTGCACAGATCTTCCGCTCGCGTTCCGTGCCGGCATCGAGCCAGACACCTGCGTAGCCCTCGAGCCGCCCAGCGTTCGGCACGCCGAGTTCGGTGAGTACGTCGATGATCAGACCTTCGACACCACAGACGTGGCCGGTGGCACCGAGCTTGTTATCGATGTTCAGAATTGGATACCCGACGAGCTGACCGGGGCCGTGATACGTGATGTCTCCACCGCGCTTGGCAGCGACGAGTTCGGCGCCGACGACGGCGGGCTCGCACGTCAGGTTGGTCGCAAGATCAGCCGTGCGGCCGTACGTGAAGACGTGCGGATGTTCGAGCAGCAGCAGGTGCTGACCCGAGCCGTGCTCGAACAGCGACGTCTGCACCGCGAGCGCCTCGCGGTAGGGCACCGTGCCCAACCAGCGGACGCGCAGCGGATCAGCCATGGCAGCCCATCACAGCTCGGTCGACCAGTCCTTGGTCTCGAGGATTTCCTTCACTCGCTTGAGGAAGCCCGCGGCGTAGGCGCCGTCGAAGGCCCGGTGATCCCAGCTCATGGCGAGGTTGCCGACCGGGTGGATGGCGATGGCTTCGCCACCGTCAGGGCCCTTCGTGACGACCGGCTTGCGAACGATGGCATCGGTCGAGATGATGCCGACCTGGGGCTGGTTGATGATCGGCATGGTGAGCACAGAGCCGGCCGAGCCGTTGTTCGACAAGGTGAATGTGCCACCCGAGATCTCGTCGGGGCTGAGCTTGCGATCGCGCGCACGGTTCGCGAGATCAGAGATCTCGCTGGCAATGGCACCAAGCCGCTTGGTCTCGGCATCACGGATGACCGGAGCGAGCAGGCCTTCGTAGTCGAGGTCGACAGCGATGCCGAGATCGATGAAGTTGTGCACGACGAGGTCGGTGTCACCCACGCTGGCGTTGAGGTGCGGGAACTCACGCAGACCGTCGATGACGGCACGCGAGATGAACGGCAGGTAGGTGAGGCTGAAGCCGTGTTGGGCCTTCCAGTCGGCCTTGACCTTGTTGCGGACGACGTCGACGTTGGCG
>CAXMZV010000737.1:0-2321 GCA_964199985.1 Candidatus Ilumatobacter isfjordensis
CCGACGCCCGGTCAGCCAGGCGTCGATGGAGGAATCGGTCGTGGTCATGCCTCAAGATCATTGCGATAGTTACATAGTTACAACATTCGGCTGACACGAATCGGCACAGATCGATACGCCCCGACATCGCCAATTTCTGGATCGAGGAGCAGGAGGTCGGGAGTTCGAACTCGCGAGGAGACGGCTGCACGCTGCTCGATGTCGCCGGATCAGGTCCCGTCCGGTGAGCTCGCAGGCTGAAGCCGTCCGGACCTTCCCTTCAGTTGCGGACAGACCGCACCGATATTCAAGTTGGGACCCGAACGGGTTCGGCGAGGAAACAGCGCGAATCATGTTGGACATTCAGAGTCACCCGGTCGAGGAGGCGGTGGAGAACGCCTCGGCGCGACGCGGACCTCTTCGGCCCGAGCGGCTCGTCAGCGTCCGGCAGCGCCAGGACCGGCGGCTCGCTGGACATCGATTTCGCGCCGTCGACACGATCTTCCTGTGCGGCGTGACGATCTTCTTCCTCCAGCACATCGTGGACCAACCGGTGCTCGAGACCCCGTTGGCCGAGGTCCTCCCCGTCGTCGCGGGCGTGTGGTCGACCTGGTTGATGTCGAGTGCGCTGGGCCTGTATCGATTCGGTCGAAGGGAGCGGCTGTTCGCCCACTTCGGCCGCCTGGTGACCGCAGCACTCGTCGGCGTCGGCGTCGCGGTGCTCTTCCACTCCGTGGTGCCCGCAAAGCAGACCGAGGTGACCGACATGCTGCAGCTCGGCGCATTCTGTGGTGCTGGCCTCGGGATCCTGCACGCTGCGTGGTGGGCGCTCGTCGCCCGGTGGCGATCGCTCGGATTGCTCACACCAAACGTTGTCGTCGTCGGAGCGACCAGCCACGCCGAGGATCTCATCTCGACCGCGATCGACCGACGTGACATGAATATTCTCGGCGTCTTCGACGACCGCTCGGACCGATCGCCGGGTGCGATGCTCGGTGTGCCTGTGCTCGGTACCACTGACTCGATGCTCCGCCATCGGATCATGCCCTACGTGGACTTGATCGTCGTCACCATCGATGAGTCGGCCTCTGCCCGTGTCCGTCAGATCATGGGACGACTTGCGGTGCTCCCGAACCCGGTCACCTTGCTGTTCGACGACGCCGCAGAGACGCGCCGGGCCGCAGCGATCGAGCAGATCGCAGATGCACCCCTCGCGTCGCTTCACCCGGCGACCGACGCTGCTCGCAAAGCGTTTGCGAAACGTGTCCAGGACCTCGTGATCGGTGTGGCCGCGCTCCTCGTGTTTGCGCCGATCATGGTGCTGATCGCGTTGGCGGTTCGCCTCGACAGCGCCGGTCCGGTGTTCTTTCGCCAACGTCGGCAGGGTTTCAACAACGAGGAGATCTCGGTGTGGAAATTCCGATCGATGCGGCATGAGGCAGCCGATCCGCGAGCTCTGCGGCAGGTGACTGCCGACGATGATCGAATCACCCGAGTCGGTCGCGTCCTTCGGAAGACGAGCCTCGACGAGCTGCCCCAGCTGTTCAACGTGATCGTCGGCGAAATGTCGCTCGTCGGCCCACGTCCGCATGCGATCGGCATGAAGACGGGTGACGTCGAGTCAGCAGAGCTGGTTGCCGAGTACGCACATCGTCACCGCATCAAGCCGGGTATGACCGGGTGGGCTGCAATCAACGGATCGCGTGGACCGCTGCACGAGCCCGAGGAAGTCAGTCGTCGAGTGGCACTCGACGTCGGTTACATCGAACGCCAGTCGATCTGGCTCGACCTGCAGATCATGGTGAAGACGATTCCGAGCATGCTCGGCGATCGAGCCGCCATCCGGTGATCCGGTCCGGTCAAGCCGGCGGATCGAAATCGAGGTCGAGCGTCTTCAAGCGACGCAGGATGCAGCTGTCCTCGAAGGCCGCCTCGTGGCGGTCCGCGTACGGCAGATTCAGCGCAGTACTGGCTCGTTCCGAGATCGGGCGGAGTCGTCGTGGCGCACTAACCAGATGGCCCGAAGGAACTGGTCACCCTCGATGAGGCCTCGCTCACTCCTCAATGGCTGTGGTGCTCGAGGAGGGGGACAGCGTGCGGGCAGTCGGGTTGACCACGTGGCTCTCTCCGTTCGACGGTCTTGATCGGCTCGATCCAGGAGGAATTCCCGTACCGCCAAATTGTCGCCCGAAGCCAGTGAGGTGGACACAGTTCCATGCTGCGAATCGGATGGATGACGTCGTGTTCGTCTCCGCCCTCGACGGACAGGCCGGGATCGACCAGTTCTGAAGAGGGAGATCCAGCAAAGCGGAGGACCTGCGCGCCTCGTTTCGATGATGGCG
>CAXMZV010000738.1:0-2321 GCA_964199985.1 Candidatus Ilumatobacter isfjordensis
CAAATTGTGATGTGTCGACCAGGACCCCCGGTGCGGAACACGTGTCCTCGTCGACGAGCATGGCCGTCGCCGCGGCCGTTCCGGCGGTGACCGCAGCGCTGTGCGTTCGTTCTTGGGCGGCGGCCTGAGCCCCGCTCTCCGCAGCCACTTGCACCGTCGCTCGACTGTCGACGCCGCGACCGAGAAACAGGATGACGATGGCCAGACCGAGCGCGGCCGGAGCGATGAGGGCGAGCCCGAGCGCGTCGCTCGAGCCGCGGTCGTCGCGGAATCGGCGGCCGTCGCCTGGCTGGTTCGAAGCCGCAGTCCTCACGGTGGAGTGATCTCCTCGATCGGTATCGCCACGGTCACTGAAACTGGGCGTGACGTACCGAGGATGATGCCCGGAGCGTCGGCAGTGATTGTGACGATCACGACGCCTGTGCCGCCGCCGACGTTGACGTCGATGTTGGTCATCGAGGTGTCCGCAGCCAGCACTGCCTGTGCTGACCCGGCGGCTTCGCCGGCACCGATCTCGGACCGAGCGATCAATGCCGCGGTATCACGGGCGACGACACGTGCTTCGGTGCGAGCATGTGACCACAGTGCGGCTTGCCAGGCAGCGAAGGCCAGCGCAACGAAGACCGGCATGAGGAGGGCGACGGCCAGCGACGTCGATCCGGTGTCGCCCGCGCCGCGGTGCGGCAACGACAAATCCCTGCGGATGGGGAGGGAGACAGGCACTGACATGGTCGTCGAGTGGTCGAGGTCAGGGGGCCGACGGTGTGTTGACGCCTGTGCTGGCTGTCGACTTGATCTGACTCCAGATGATCGCTGCGACGACAGCGACGCTGACTGCTGCTGCCGCGTACCAGAGCACTTGCTCGATCGACACGGCGCCGCGATCGCGGTTGGACGCCTCGGGCCGTCCTGAGGGACGCAAGAGTGCGTGAATCGAATGCACGACAGCGGTGAGCATCTGGGCTGAATGGTTCATGTCTCGTCTTCCTTCTTGATTCGGATGGGCTTGATTCGGATGGGCTTGATTCGGATGGGCTTGATTTCGATGGAGAGGTCAGCGACGATCACAGGTTGAGCGCCGGATAGATGATCAAGGCCATGAACAGCACGGCCATGCCGACCAACGGCGGTGTGACCTTGTCGTTTCGGACGCGCGCCGAGGCTTCCTGTTCGGCAGCGAGCGTTGAACGCAATGTTGAACACTTCGCGGCGAGGGTGCGGGCGACGGGGGCGCCTTCGCTTGCGGACAGCTGCGTTGCCGCAGCGACCTGTTCGAGTTCCACCACACCGAAGTCGTCGCCAACAAGTGCCAACGCACGGACCAGGCTGTGGCCGGTCGTGCCCACCTCTCGCATCCGCCGGCGGAGCTCGACGAAGAGCAACCCGTCACCGGCTCGAGCTGCCTGTTCGAGCGCGCCTTCGTGCCCGGTGTTGCCAGCAAGCAGCATCGTGACCATGTCGAGGTAGGCCGAGAGTTGATGCCGCACGTCGATACCGGCATCGTCGCTTCGCGACATTGCATCCGAATGCACGGCGAGCGGCGCGAGAACTGCGCCGAGCAAGGACACGCCGACGGGGAGAAACAGGCCGATCGAGACCCACCCGGCCAGGTGCAGAACTACGAGCACGAACGCTGGCGTGATGAGTCCGAGTAGTGCAGCGACGACAAGCATGCCCATGTGCGTCGGGATGTCACGTCCGACCAGACGCAGCGACTGTCTCCACCGGGCAGAACGCTCACCAACCGGAGTGGCGAGTGCCAGCAGGCCGACGCGGCGAATGAGCGAAGGGATTTCCTCCCGCTTGGCAATCGGCGGTCGCCGCAGATGGCGAATCGAGTGGTCGAGGCGTGGACGTGGTTGGCGCCATCCGGTGGCGACCAACAGGACCGCGGCGCACATCACCATGCTGGTCAAGACCACGAACCCAGTCGACCTCATCGCTGCGCCCCCTGTGACGTCGACGACATCGGGGTGCGCACCGTGCTGGACATGAGGAAACGGCTCGGCTTGGGATAGCGCGCGAGACGCTGTACTCGGAGGAGCAGAACGGCGTAGATCGAGATGACGACAGCCAGGAACAGCTGACCGCCGCCGGTCTCGTACGGACGGAGGTACTCGGCGCGACCGAAGACGAGGAGTCCGACGATCAGCGATCCCATGATCAACGTGAGCAGCGCGACCTCGCGCTGCACGGGAGCGCGCTCGGCCTCGACCAGACGGCGACGATCGGCCTGTTGGCGCGCCTGCTCGGCGAGCGCGGTGAGCACCGCGACAGTGCGAGCTCCCCGCTGCACGGCAATCAACAAGCCGGCAGCAACC
>CAXMZV010000739.1:0-2315 GCA_964199985.1 Candidatus Ilumatobacter isfjordensis
GCAACACCACGCTGATTCTCGCTGCCCGCCAGTCGGCTGCGCCCAAACCGCTGCTGCGGGCTGCGAGGCCATACTCCTCCGCTGGCGCTCCGTCGCGGGCCGCAACTCATGTTCGCTGCCCGCCAGGCGGAACCGGTCCGAGAGTCTCCAGACGATGAATTCAGTCGGGCGATGGGATGTCCTGCGGCTGGTAGTCAGTGGGGTCGATCGGAGCGACCGCTCGCAGCAATTCGACTGAACGGCGGACGCCTTCGGTGCGCCCGATCATGATGTCTTCGTGCTCGATCGAGAGCCAGCCGTCGTAGCCGTTGAGTCGGAGTCGGTAGCAGAAGTCGCGCCACCACCCTTCCGAGTGTCCGTAGCCGAGCGTGACGTGCCACCAGGATCGGTCGGTGAGACTGTCGAGCGGACCATTCTCGAGACGAGTGGTGGTCGCCATCTTGTTGGTGTTGAGGAACGTGTCCTTCGCGTGCACGTGGTGAATGGCGTCACCGAGGAAGTCGACGGACGCAACGGGGTCGCCGCCCATCCACATCATGTGGCTCGGGTCGAAGTTGGCGCCGACGATCGGACCGATCTCGTCGCGTAACCGAAGCAGGGCCGGCGGGTTGAAGACCAGTTGGTTGCCGTGCAGCTCGACAGCGATTCGCGGGAGTCCGACCCGCTCTGCGTGTGCAGCGAGCTCCCGCCAATACGGGAGCAGCTTCTCGTTCCACTGCCACTGCAGGGTCTCTTGCGTCTCGTGCGGCCACGACGACGTGATCCAGTTCGGAGTGACGTCGCGTGGTGCCCCGCCAGGAAGGCCTGACATGGCGACAACCATGGGAACGCCGAGTTCGGCGGCCAGTGTCACCGTGTCGTACAGATTCTTGGACTGTCGCTCACCATCGGTCGGGTGCAACTGATTGCCGTTCGCGTTGAGTGCGAAAAGGTCGAGTCCACGTGCAGCGATGCTGTCGAGCAACGCCTTTCGCTCGGGTGCGGAGTCGAGGAGTTGCTGCAGGTCGACATGCGGAGCGGTCGACCAGTTGCAGGTGTTCAGCTCGATGCCTTCGAGACCGAGCTCGGCGGCTGTGTCGAGCATTTGCTCGAACGGCAAGTCAGCGAGGGAATCTGTGACGAGACCGATCTTCATGTGCTGACCTCCTCGGCGCGCCGGAACAGCGCCGTGTTCACGAACGGCGACGAAGGTGATTGTTTCAGTTCTGGAATGCCGAGCGCTCCTCGGCTGTAGGCCGGGCTCTCACGATCGAGCGGCACGTCGACGAGGGTTCCCGTTGCCGCTGACGCGTACGCAGCCATGGTCGCCTCCAGCACACGTTGACCATCGGTACCGGTTGCCACCGGTGCGCGTCCGGTCGAGACCGCCTCGGCAAATCCGCGAACGACGGCGTTCGTCCCGTGTGCCATCGAGGGGAACTCGCCGTCTCCGACTCTGCGTTCGACCGACGGTCCCGCCACGGTCGTGATGGCACCGTCAGCGCTGGTGATCCGAATGTGTTCGAGTTCAGCCCAGGGTGCGGTGCCGCCGTTTTCGTAGCGGACCTCGAGTCGTCCGCCGGTGCCCTCGACCGTCATGCCGCCGGGTCCGCATCCCCAGGCGATGTTGACCAGGCCGGCTCGGTGTGCGGTCTCGACGCGGCACATTGCCTGATTCTCGACTCGGCCTCCGTCGGCCGCCGAGACGTGTGCCGAGACCCGCTCGATCGGCTCACCCAGCAACGCTTCGACGAGGTACACCCCGTGCAACATGTCGATCAGAACGCCACCGCCGGCGAGTCCCGGGTCGAGCCGCCAGTCGCCAGCGGCTCCAGGTTCGTGCACCACTCCGAGAAAGTTGACCGTGGCGGTGCGAACGTCGCCGATGCCTCCCCGCTCGAGCACGCGACGAACGGCGGCGAACTCAGGTGTCTCCAGATAGTTGTGCACGGACGCGAAGACGACGCCGCTGGCGGCCGCGGCCTGCACGGCGCGCTCGGCATCAGCCGGCGTCGTCGCAAGCGGCTTTTCACACAGGATGTGCTTTCCCGCATCGGCCGCAGCGACCAGCACGTCACGCCGAAACGCCTGCGGCGTGCAGACATCGATGATGTCGATGTCATCGCGATTGATGAGCGCCAGGGGATCGGTGTGGCGATCGGCAGGCTCGATTCCTGCGAGATCTCCGAGGCGTGTCAACGCATCGCGGCTCGGGTCAGCAAGGGCCACGACGCGTGCGATGTCACGACAGCGTTCCCAGGCCGGCAGGTGGGCGCGCGTCGCGATGTTGCCGCAGCCGATGATCCCGACCCGCAGGGCAGCGCACATCAGTCAGG
>CAXMZV010000740.1:0-2313 GCA_964199985.1 Candidatus Ilumatobacter isfjordensis
AAGGGCGAAGAGAACGCTTGTCAGACCGACAAGGCCACGTTCGAGACCGCCACTGAAGCGTGGTACGCCCTCGACACGTCCCAGAAGATGGACGACGGCGCCTTCGGCATTGTCGGTAATGGCCACCCGAGCGAGACCGACCTCGTTGGCACGGAGCTCATCCGTGAGGAAAGCACCAAGGTCGACGTGACCCTCGCTTCTGGCGGAACCTTCGCCACGGTCATCCCCGATGCCGTCTCGACCGACGCTTGCACGGCTTCGCAGCTGGCCTGATCATCTGATCGGTTTGCGAGTCTGATCGACTGATCAGCAAGCACTGGAGAGAAGCCCCACCCGTCACGGGTGGGGCTTCTCTCGTTTTCGACGAAGACGCCATCGACCTCGATGCTGGAGTGCAACAATGACCTTGACCATGAACGTGACCGAACAGCCCGACGTGCCCGGAATTGTCGGGCGACCAGCGGGGGTCGAAAAGTCGTTTCTCAAACGGCAGGGGCTCGACGGACACGACGCGTTCACCCTGCTGCTGGCCGGGCTGTTTCCCGTCGCGTTCTTCCCCCCGTTCTTGTACGACCACTGGACCGCTCGGCTTGCACTTCTGGCGCTCGGCCTGCCCTACGGGTTGATCTGCATCGTCCGGCTTGCTCGAGCACGTGATCACGCTGGAATCATTGCTGCTGCAACCGTCGTCTGGCTCGTGCTCACGGCGTTCACCGGCGTGAACGCGACGCTGTCACTGTTCGGCAGTCAGAGTCGATCGAGCAGCGTGATCGTCATCTCCGGGTTCTACGCCCTCTGGGCAATTGCCCGACTCGCGAGCAGCGCGGCGCGCCAACTCATGGCCCCGGTCCTCTTGGCCGCGATCGGAGCCAGCGCGCTGGTCGGTGTGATGCAAGTGGTGGTCGGCACCAGCGCCGGTCCGCTCGCGAGTGCGGGAGGATTGATGTCGGGGCTCGCCGCCAATCCGGTCTACCTCGGACCGCTCTGTGCGGCGATGGCGATGATCTGCCTCTGTCGCCTGGCTGATGCCGAGGGACTGTCGCTGTGGGCGGCCGGCGTCTTCGGGTTCTCGTTGACGTTGGGTCTCACGACCTCACGAGCCGCCGTGCTTGCCGGTCTGCTCGGCATGGCGTATGTGGTGTGGCGGAGCCCTCGACGGCGCTCGACCGTGCAGCTGCCGATGTTGATGATCGGCGGATTGGTGATGGCTTCGGTGTTCCGTGGCACAAGTGGTTCGGCCAGTCGATCGTTGGCTCGAGGCAGCGGGGGCGAACGGCTCGACATCTGGTTGCACGGCTGGTCCGCCTTTCTCGAACGCCCGATCTTCGGATGGGGTGCCGGCAACTACCGTGCAGCGATTCAGGGACATCTCACCGAGGACTACGCAGTTCAGGCCAACGACGTCGCGTCGCAACCCTGGTTCGAGTCGCACAACATCTTCGTCCAGACCACCGTGATGACGGGTGCGGTGGGGGCATTGCTTCTGATTGCGTTCATCGTCGTGGCTGTTCGAACGGCGCGCGGCCCGCTGGCCATCGCCGCTGCGGTGGCTGCGGGCAGCTTCCTCCTCCAGCCGGCCAGCATCTCGTATGCACCGATCGTGCTCCTGCTGCTCGGTGCCGCGATGCCGGCACCTTCGGCCGGATCTCCTCAATCGGATGAGTCGGATGTGTCAAAGTCGTCGGCAGTAGTTCGCTGGGCGGGGGCCGGTGCCATGGTCATCGGCGCTGCGCTTGCCACGACCTACGTGGTTGGCGATCTCGTTCTCGCCCGAGCCATCCAGAATCGAGATGCCGAGACGATCATCAGCGTGTCGGACATGTTCTTCTACGACCCGAGCCTCGCCGACTTCGCTGCCGTGTGGGTCGAGTCGACCGAACCGTCCGGGGACGAACTGATCAAGCGTTTCGAAGAAGTCGTTGCACGCGAGCCCGGTTATGTGTTCTGGCAAAATCGGCTGGCGAATCGCTACTGGGCGTTCGGACGGTTCGACGAGATGAAGGCTGTCCTCGAGACCGCTGTCGCCAATGAGCCGAACAACCGGCGAGCGTGGGTGCTCTGGGTGCTGTACGCCCAAAGCGTTGGTGACGCAGAACTCGAAGCCGAGGCACAGGCCAAAGCCTGCCGACTGGGTGCCCCGCTGTGCCCCGACAACTGATCGCACCGTTGGGTGCTGGTGGCTTCCGTGCCAGCGTGAGTCTGTGGGGCCCAGTGTGACCGGGCAGCCGTCGAGTTCGAAACGTTCGGACAACCGGTGTCGACTGAGCTGTCGTCATCCGTTCAACCCGCAAGAATACGGTCCATGATTTCAGT
>CAXMZV010000741.1:0-2312 GCA_964199985.1 Candidatus Ilumatobacter isfjordensis
CACGTACTACCTGTACCGCACGCTGCGGAACCTCGATCTCGACGGCATGCTCGACAAGATGATGGAGCAGTCCCGCGAGGACGCTCCCGACGACCTCACGTCGCTGGAAGAACGGTTGGAGAAAGAGGAGTACGCGGACCGGATCGAGAAGTTCAAAGGCGAGATCGAAGCCGAGATCCGTCGCCGCCTCGTGGCCGATCGCGGTGCCGAAGCGATGGCCAAGACGCTCCGCAAGCCGTTGCCCGAAGACGTCGAGTTCATGCACGCATCCCGCGACGAGATGGTGGCGCTGAAGAAGTCGCTGCAACCGCTGACGCGCAAACTCGCTGCTCGTCTGGCGCGCAAACGCAAGCACGGCCGCAAAGGCCCACTCGATTTCCGCAACACCGTTCGGCACTCACTCAGCTATGGCGGTGTGCCCGCTGAGCCAAAGTTCAAGTATCCGCGACCATCGAAACCCGAATTGATGGTGGTGGCCGACATTTCGGGCTCCGTCGCAGCGTTCGCACGCTTCACGCTGATGCTCGTCTACGCGATCTCAGGCCAGTTCAGCAAGGTCCGATCGTTCGTCTTCATCGATGGCCTCGACGAAGTCACCGACTACTTCAAGGCCACTGAAGACATCACCGAAGCCATCCATCGGGTCAACACCGAGGCTGACGTTGTGTGGGTCGACGGACACTCCGACTATGGCCACGCCTTCGAAGTCTTCTGGAACAAGTACGGCAAGGACGTCGGCCCGAAAACCACGGTGCTGCTCCTTGGTGACGCCCGGAACAACTATCACGCCAGCCAGAGTTGGGTCGTGAAGGAGATCCAGCAGAAGGCACGCCACGTGTACTGGCTGAATCCGGAACCGAAGAGCTACTGGAACACTGGCGACTCCATCGTGGGCGAGTACGGCACATACACCGACGGTGTCTATGAATGCCGAAACTTGCGTCAGCTCGAGGGCTTCGTCGAGAAGCTCGCCTGATATTCAAGTCTTTTGCGCATCGCGCCGAAGACATTGCAACGGGTAAACCGATCTGATGAGCCGCATGAGGTGTCTCCGATGCAATTCGACGTTCGAATCCGACTGACTCCGGCCGACGCGGTCTCCGACCACGTCCGACCGTTCGCCGAGGGTGTCGTGCAATCCGTTGCGCTCCGCAGCAGTGACGGAGACCGCGATCTGCGCGTCGACGAGATCGACGATCCGTCGTGGGCCTCGGCCTGGGCGCAGACGCAGACTCTTGAGCAGCCACAAGAGATCAACACGATCGATGCCAGCGGCGTGCCCCTGGTGCATCTCTTCTCCGACAACAACTACGGAGCCAGCTTCGTGCCGTTCCTGGCCGACGTCGTCGACGTCGGGCCCCAAGGGGCGCTCGTGTCGATTCCGCTCGTCCACAGCGTGCTCGTCCACCCGATCACCGACGTGTCGCTGGTCCAGGCCGCTCAGGCGATGATCCCGATCACTCGCCAGGTCCACAAGTCCGGTCCCGGCTCGCTGAGCCCACACGTCTACTGGTGGCGCGAGGGCAGCCTGACCTGGATTCCGACGTCCTTCGGTCGCGACGGCATCGAGTTTCACGCTCCCAACGGGCTGGCTGACCTCATTGCCGATCAGGACTGAATGACGGTCAACACCTGATCGAGCGGTTTGCGGGTCAACCGAGGTACCTGGCACCCATCGATTGGGAACCCCACGGGGAACAACACGAACGGGCGCTCCTGTGCGCCGCGGCCGAGCAGCTTGGTCAGAAAGGCCATCGGACTTGGCGTGTGGGTCAACGTGGCCAGCCCCATGTTGTGGAGCGCCGTGATGAACATGCCGGCAGCAATGCCGCAGCTCTCCTTGACGTAATAGTGGGTGCGTTTCGATGCGTCGTCGCGGATGCCGTACCGCTCTTCGAACAACACGACGATCCACGGAGCAATCTCGAGGAACTCCTTGTGCCAGTCCGTGCCGAGCGGTGCGAGCTCGTGCTGCCAGGCATCGTTCATCCGGTGCTCTTCGTAGTTGATTCGTTCTTCGGCTTCGGCGGCGAGGCGAATCTCGCGCTGGACCGTTGGATCTGAGATCGCCACGAACTGCCAGGGCTGCTGGTGCGCGCCCGAGGGTGCTGTCGATGCAGTTCGCACCGCTGCCTCGATCAACTCGACCGGCACCGGCTCGTCGGACAGCATTCGGACGCTGCGCCGGTGATCCATCAGCTCGTGCAGGTCCTCGGCCCGAGTGGCCATCTCCGCCGGTGGGTACCGACGGAAGTCGAGCGGATCAAATGGATGCTCGGCCGCAGCGGCAGGGGAGGGGTACGGAAACTCGT
>CAXMZV010000742.1:0-2311 GCA_964199985.1 Candidatus Ilumatobacter isfjordensis
CCGGCACTGGAACGGGAGTGCCGTCGCGCTGAGGCCAGCAGTCGCGGCGATGGTTGCGCCCTGACTCGTCCGTCGAGACCTATGCCGCGGCGGCATTCACGGCAGGAGCCGCGTCCCTGTTTTTGGCTGATCTGACCAATCCCGACGCGTCCTGGGCACTCGTGGCAATCCCTCGTCCAGCTGTCTGGCGGTTGTGGCCTGACCGATCAGATGAGTGCCAGCGAGTCGAGATCGATGGCGTGTTGCAGATGACGAGTGGCCATCGCTGCGAACATCGCCTCGCTGCGCTCGCTCTCCCCCACGACCTGCGATGCGATCACGGCCATGACCACGCCCGCGAACGTCTCTCGGCGGTATTGCTCCCAGACCCAGTCTTCGTCGACGTCGACGCCCCCGGCACTCAGTGCTGAGACGTAGCTTCGCACCAGCGCATGGTCGTGGATTCGGCGCTCCTCGGGAACGAGACCGGCGCCGCAGAAGTAAGAGAGGTCGACGACCGGCGAACCGTGGCCTGGCGTCTGCCAGTCGACTGCCGTGACGCTGGGGGCGGCGGTTCCATCGCCGAAGAGCAGATTGTCGAGCCGGTAGTCGCCGTGGGTCACGGTCTTCGGACCGGAACGACCGTTCATCCATCCTTCGATCCGCTCACCGAAGGCGTTGAGCATGTCGAGTTGCGACGCGTCCAGATGGTGCGTGTACGTCGTGAGGAAGTTGGGCATGAACATCGCCCAGAGCCCGACGACGCCGGCGACGTCCTCGGGCGTCGTTCCGCCACCGAGCCAGTCCAGATCGTTGAGCGTTGGATCGTCCCACCTCGGTGCGTGCAGCTTGGCGAGTTCTTCCACGGCTGCGACGGCCATCTCCGGGGTACATCCGGTGACCTGATTGCCCTGTTCCGCTGGCGCCATGTCCTCGAGTACGAGGACGAAGTCGCCCGATGATTCTTGCCATTCGCCGTGATGACAGTGCGGGACGCGAATGTCGACCGTGTCAGCAACACCGAGGTAGAACTTCACTTCACGCTCGTAGTTGCGCAGCGCCATACCGGTGGCCCTGCTCGTCTCGTCGAGCGACGGCAGCTTGATGACGACCGACGCAGGAACCGATGGGTCTGCGGACTCGAGACCGACTCGGAGGTTGAGGCCGACCAATCCGTCACCGATGCGGCTGGTCGTGACTGCCGTGACCTCGGCACCCATCAGCTCGGACATCCGGTCGGCGTTGATGTCATCAGGGCCCATCGGGCGGACAGTAACAAAGGACCCGATACCGTCCATCAGTGATGGCAGCGGCGTCGAAGTTCGGCTTCCTCCTCCGGCCCAAGTGGCTCGGCTTTCACCTGCTCTGCATCGCTGCGGTCGCTGGCATGATCGTGGCGGGGTTCTGGCAACTGCAGCGCCTCGACGATCGGCGCGACGCCAACGCCGAGTTCATCGAGCGCATCGAGCAGCCGCCCGTTCTGCTCGAATCGTTGCTCGCCGATGATCTGGATCCCAACACCGTCTCCAACCGCCGGGTGACAGTCTCCGGCACGTATCTCCCGGACCAGGTGGTGTTGTTCAATCGATCGCAGGGCGGACGTGCGGTCGACAACGTGCTGACTCCACTCGTACTCGATGACGGCCGAGTGCTCATCGTCAACCGTGGGGCGATCCCGGTGGAGGGCGAGGTGCCAGCACCACCGGCGGTGGCAGTCACGATCGAGGGGCGGCTCCGCCCGTCCGAGGTTCGCCAGCGTGGCGGTCTGAGCGACGCCGATACCGACGTGATTGAACAGACTCGGCGGGTGGATCTTGAACGACTCGCACCGCAGTTCGGCGGCGACCTGGTGCCGCTCTACGTCGAGTTGGTCTCGTCGAACCCCGCCGTCGGCCCCACCGACCCGATGCTGCTCGACACCCCGGTGCTCGGCGAGGGCAACCACCTGTCGTACGCGTTCCAGTGGTTCATTTTCGCCGCATGCGTTGCAGTGGGCTGGGTGTTGGCTGTCCGCCGCTCGCTCCGGTCACGCGCCCAGGCCCCCTGACCCCCTGCCGCGCTCCCCCGTTTCGCTCCCCCACCGCTTCGTGTGAGGACAAGCTTCATCCGACGGACCATGTGCTCACACGAAAAGCCGGGCACCGTTTCGTGTGAGGACAAGCTCCGTCCGGCGGACCATGTGCTCACACGAAGGGCCGGGGGCCCAACAGCCGTCCGGCCAACTCTGTGACAGGCGGTCGCGAGGATGGACACCATGACCACTCTGAACCGGCGTCTTGCGTCGGTCGCGAACGGTCAGCTGGGAATCGTGTCGCGCGGGCAAGCCCGCTCG
>CAXMZV010000743.1:0-2310 GCA_964199985.1 Candidatus Ilumatobacter isfjordensis
ACCGACGGCTGGTTCGCCTGGACGCGCAATCCGATGTATCTCGGCTTCGCGTTGATCCTGGCAGGGGCCGCGGTCTTGGTCGGAGGCCTCGCAGCGTGGCTCGGTCCCGTCACATTCGTGGCACTGCCAAACTGGTGGTACATCCCATTCGAGGAACGCCGACTGGCAGCAACTTTCGGGACCGCTTACGACTCCTACCGCGGTCGAGTGCGACGCTGGCTGTAAGCCGCCGGTCAACGTCCTGGTTGACGGATACGGTCGGCATCGATGACGGAACACCATCTTGCTCAACTCAACCTCGGCCATTTCCAGTCGCCACTCGACAGCGACGAGATGGCTGAGTTCCGACTGGCGCTCGATCCGATCAACGCACTCGCCGAATCAACGCCCGGGTTTGTCTGGCGACTCAAGGACGAGGACGGCGGATCATCGAGCTACGTCGACGTCCCCGGTGTTGACGACCCCTTGGTCGCGCCGAACATGTCGGTGTGGGAGTCGTTGGACGCGCTCAAACACTTCATGCACAAGAGTGGACACGCCACGTACCTGCGTCGACGCCGCGAGTGGTTTCGCAAACCCGACGGCTTGATCAACGTGCTGTGGTGGTTGCCCGCCGGTGAGATCCCGACGCTGGCCGACGCCGTACGTCGGCTACATCATCTGGAAGCGAACGGCCCCAGCCCTGAGGGCTGGGGCTTCGCGACACCGGTCAAGTCGCCGACCGACTGACCTCGCCGCTCACGCTTTCGACGGATCATGGCCGACGACGACGTCTTCCTTGTCGCCGAGCACGTAGCGGTGCAATACTGCGCCGAGCGCACCACCGATGAGCGGCGCCACCCAGAACAACCAGAGCTGACCAATCTGATCGCTGCCAGCGAAGAGCGCCTGCGAGGTCGACCGTGCCGGGTTGACACTCGTGTTCGTCACCGGGATCGAGACGAGGTGAATCAGCGTGAGCGCCAGACCGATGGCCAGGCCGCCCATCGCCGGCGCCGCTTTCTGGGCGGTGGCGCCAAGAATGACAACCAGGAAGACGGCAGTCAGGACAACTTCGGCGAGCAGCGCCGCACCGAGTCCATATCCGCCGGGTGAGAAGTCGCCGTAGCCATTCGATGCGAACACGCCAGCGCCCTCACCGATCTCAAAGCCGGCCTGGCCGTTGGCGATGCCGAAGATGACGGTAGCACCGATGATGGCGCCGACGACCTGTGCGCTGACGTACCCGACGGCGTGCTTCGGGTCGAAGCGACCGGCGACGATCATGCCCAAGGTGACAGCCGGGTTGAAGTGGCCGCCTGAGATGTGGCCGAGTGCGTAGGCGCCGGTGAGCACGCTGAGGCCGAACGCGAAGCTGACACCGACAAAGCCGATACCAAGACTCGTTCCGTTGGGGCCGACACCGAAGTCAGCGGCAAGCACTGCAGCGCCGCAGCCGCCGAGGACCAGCCAGAAGGTGCCCACGAACTCCGCAACCAGCGGCTTGACTTTGAATTCCATTGTTGTCTCCTTCGTCGCAATCGAGGTTCGACCGCCCGGGGGGACGTTAGAGCATCGATGAAGTAGCGGCGAGGATTGACACGACACTCAGAACGTCCGGGCGCCACCGGACTGCTCGGCTGGCGTACGCCGTCGATCCACGTCGGAAGAAGCTCGCTCGGGACAGCCTGGAGGTGGAGTGCGGTTACGCCGTGAAGCCGGAGGCGATGAGGCGCGCTTCAGCACGGGCCTTGCCCGCCACGGCTTCGGCGATCGCTTCGTTGACGGTTTCGGCGCGCAGCGTCTGCTGGTGGCGTTCGAGTGCAGCCTTGGCGCGCTCGACGTCGATGTC
Organism: Candidatus Ilumatobacter isfjordensis; assembly: GCA_964199985.1. Taxonomy (GTDB): domain Bacteria; phylum Actinomycetota; class Acidimicrobiia; order Acidimicrobiales; family Ilumatobacteraceae; genus Ilumatobacter_A; species Ilumatobacter_A isfjordensis. The sequence goes on from CAXMZV010000743.1 coordinate 1,832, forward strand.
GTCGGACAGTTCCGCTGTGTCAGAGAGCAGCGAGACCTTGGTGGGGTTGCCACTCACTTCGACGAAGCCACGGTGAACGGCAATATCTTGCACCTTGCCGTCGGTCTGGAAGACCCGCGTGTGGTTCTCGACGAGCACGCCGAGGAACGCAGCGTGTCCCGCCTGGAAGGCAATCTCGCCTCCGCCAGCAGTGCGAGTGATGACCATGTCGGCCTCGCCCGAGTAGAGCACCTTCTCCGGTGAAACAACTTCGACGATGATGGGATCAGCCATGATCAGGCTCCTTCCACGGGGTGCGATGGCAACAGGGTGCCGCCAACGCGCTCAAATAACATGTGCGAATCAGCTCTCCGCGAGCTGCTTGGCCTTGGCCTGGACCTGGTCGATGTTGCCGACGTTGAGGAACGCCTGCTCCGGGAGACTTGGATATCGTCAACCCTCGCACTGGCAAACAGCTGTGGGTTGACGGTACGTGTGTA
>CAXMZV010000744.1:0-2302 GCA_964199985.1 Candidatus Ilumatobacter isfjordensis
ATCTCGCGCTACAAGTCGCACCTCGACGATACATTCTGGCTGCTCGAAGTGACGGCAACCGACGACGGCGTCGAGGTCACCGCTGCGGTCCCCGTCGATCCGACTGCCGGCTGAACCAGATCACCGTCCCTCAGAGCTACGTCCCTCAGGGCTACGTCGCCTCGGTTTGCACGTGGCCATCAAGCAGACCATTGACGGTCTCGAGCGCACGACGTGCATCGGTGGAGGTGATCGGTCGATCGACGTCGATCGCCGCCCGTCGCAACTCGTCGAGCAGAATCCGCCGCTCCCGGTCCTCCTTATCAAACGGACCGTGGACCGATTGCGCGAGGTCAGCTGCTGCTGACGCGTCGATGATCGCTCGCCGATACTCCTCGGCCTCCCATGCCTGGCGGGCCATCAGCACCCGATGCCTGGCGCTGGCAAACCCGTCAACCGTGCCGCTCTCGAACTGGCGGGCCTCACGCAGGGCCCGAACGAACACCACCAGACCCGGGATGTAGATGCCGGTGAGGATCATCATGCTGACTTCTGGCGCGAGCGTGATTGGCGTCGCCACCGCTCCCCCAATCACCCACGCCAGCTGGAACCGTGTCTCATAGCGGGCGCCGGCCCGGCCGAGCAACGCCTCGGGAGCACGCCGCTGCAGCAGCGCATCGAAGGCATTACGCCCCAGCGTTGTCGACAACCCCACGAGCGCAGCAATCACCAGCAGCAGCGGTGTCGACACCCCCAAGACGCCGACCGCCGTGAATGCTGCAGGTGCCGCGATGGCCAGCCCAATCAACTGCTGTTCACGGAACCGGCGGCGCAGCAACGTCGTCACAGTGTGGCCCGCGAACGCCCCGACGCCGTAGCAACCTGCCGCCAGGCCATAAATGAATGCAGGCTGGCTGTCGAGGCGCAGCGTGAACGCCAAGGTGAACAGGAAAAATCCGACCGCAGCTCTGATCGCCATCATGCCGACCGACCCGACGAACACGACTGGCAGGTGGGTCTCGGCGTACTCCACGTCGTCGGGCGCAACGGTCACGTGGTTCGGCGTGCGCACACGCAGCACCATGAACGAGGCGAGAGCGAAGATCACTGCGCCGACACGAAGCGTCCACTCGGGTCCGCTGACCTGCAACAACCCAACCGCAGCACCCGCGCCGATCGCCGCCGTGATGCTCGCCAACCGAGCCAGCCGGGCATTGGTTGCCACCAATTCGTTCGGATCGTCGACGAGCAACTGCACCAGCGTCTGCTTCACAACACCCGACGCCTTACTCGCAATCAGCAACAACAATGCCAGCGGATAGAAGGCCAGATCGAGCAGGAAACTCACCAACGCCAGGCAGCTGACGGCACGCAACAGATAGAAGATCGATGCGACGAATCGCTGCGACCGCCGGAAGCGGTCGACGGCCGGGCCGACAAGTGGGGCGAGTACCGCGAGCGGGGCCATCGTCACCAGCAGATAGATCAAGACCTGCTGGCGTGAGGCGTCTGGGCTGAGGTTGAAGAACAGCGACCCGGCGAGGCTCACGGAGACGAACGCATCGGCGGAGCCCGCCATGCCGTGGGCGATTGCCAGCGGCATGATCGGACCGTCGCCGAGCAGCAGGTGCCGCAGCCGTCGGCGCAGGGGAGGTCGATGTGCCGGAATGGCTGCTGTCGAACTCTCGGGCGCGACCTGCATTCCCCCCATCTTGGCGCACCTCAGCCTCGATGCCGAACCAGGTGCAGTTACCCTCGACCAAGCCGAGAGTCCGGCCACCCGGCCGACCCCGTGTCCACCCACCAATGCACATCACGCAGCTCACCGAAATCCTCACCTCGCAGTTCGCCCTCGACGTCGAGCTGTGTCGATTTCTTCCCGGTGAAGTCGATCTCAACGCCTTCGTCTCGACCACCGACGGCAACCGATACGTCTGCAAGCTGTACGCCACCAGCACGTCAAGTGACAACCTCGACCTGCAAGATGCAGCACTCGCCCACCTCGCGCTGACCGAGCCCGGCCTCGCCGCTCCGGTGCTGGTATCCCGACGCAGTCTCAACATCGATGGCGAAGGACGCGTTGCTCGACTGCTGACCTGGGTCGAAGGTGTCGCCCTCGCTCACGTGGAACCCTCGGCCGCACTGCTCCGATCGATCGGCCGGACCGTTGCCCGTACTGACCAAGCACTCGCAGACGTCGAACACGTTGCCCTCGATCGCCGTTATTGGTGGAACATGATGCAGTGCGACACACTCCCGGTGCCATCGAACGCCTGGGCCGCCGACACCCTCCAGACGTTCTGTGCAAGCGCCCTCCCGGCGT
>CAXMZV010000745.1:0-2301 GCA_964199985.1 Candidatus Ilumatobacter isfjordensis
GAAGTGCTTGCCGGCCGTTTCCTTCACCGAGGTGTGGCTCGAAAGAGGCAAGAGCACTATCAACGCCGCTCGACCGGGTTCGAATGCTGTCCTCTGAGGTCGTGCACAAGAGACGTGAGGGAACAATGGCTCTAGTGGCAGCAGGCTGACGGCGGCCACGATGGCTGTCGACGAAAGGCCCCTCGATGTGGAGCATCGGCGCTCGCGCCAGGACGATCGCGAAGGCCGCGGCGGTTCTCGCGGCAATGAGTTCCGTCGCAGTTCTGCTTGGCCAGGTGGAGGTGACTGACCACGCTGTGTCGGTCACGCGAACATGTGGTTCGGCGTTCGACAGTGCAATCGATCGGTCTGGTTGGGACCTTTGGTGGGCGAGTGATCTGGACGAACCCGACCCGACCGTCCGATCTGAGCTCGTACGCACCCGACTGTGCCCCGACGCGGTCAATCGTCGGTTCGCGATTGCGATGGCGCTGGGCGCCATGGTGATCGGGGCGGCGTTCATTGCGCAAACACATCACCGTTCCAAGCGCAGACCAGAGGAATCCACCGCCGTCGGGGCACGAATCGCTCGCCTCGGGACAGCCTCGAGTTGGGTCGGTCTTGGGCTCAGCCTTGCCGGGCTGATCGCCATCATCGTGCTCGTCGGCGACGCTGAGTCGACACTGTTTCTGTATACCGACCGCCTCGTCGTGACCGTCGTCGGTCTTCTCGTATTGACTCCGACGATCGCACTGTTCGTGATTGGTCGCGTGCTCACGGTTCTCGGAGGCCACCTTGACAGCGAGACGACCGAGCCAGACGATGCGTAGAACAACGGGAGCGCTTCTGATTGTCGTTTCACTGTTGACGAGTTGTGCATCCGACGCTCCGAGTGCGGTCCTCGACCAGACTCAGCGCTACCAGGAACCCACCGAGCTGCCCGCTCCGGACACGACCGGATCAGTTTCACTCGAAGCAGTCTTGGAGCAGCGCCGATCGCAGCGTGAATTTGGCGTCGACCCGCTTCCTCCTGCGATCATTGGACAGTTGTTCTGGGCTGGCCAAGGCATCACCGACGGCGCGGGTCATCGCACCGCGCCATCGGCTGGAGCGCGGTATCCGCTCGAGTTGTACGCCGTCACGCCGTCGACGTTCCTGCACTATCTGCCCGACGGTCATCGCGTCGAGCAACGCGCGGACGACGCAACGCTGTCCGCCCTGGCGGCCGTGGCGTTCGGACAGGGTTTCGTGAGCGATGCTCCCGCCGTGCTGATCATCGCGGGCGTGCAAACGCGGACCGAGGCCGAATATGGTGCACTCGCTGGAGATCTGATGAACCGGGAAGCAGGCCATGCCGCCCAGAACATCCTTCTCCAGGCCACATCTCTCGGGCTCGCTGTTGTCCCGGTCGGCGGTTTTGACCCGGCTGAAGTCGCGCGTCGCGTCGGATTGCCGCGGGGCCAGGAGGTCCTCTATCTCATCCCGGTCGGACTTCCGTCGTCGACAGGTTGATCGACTGTCCCGTATTGGTCGGGACACTCCAGGGGAACGTCGATTGACTGGACCCTCCTGAGCCTCCCCGACTACCGGGTCGTTCCCAGCCCATTGACTCGATACAGCCTCAACAACATCTCGCCCTTGAGTGCGGACGAGCGATCGGTGTCACCCGCAGTTTGAAGACCAATCATCGCGTCCTCCTCGGGATCGACCGAGGCTGAGCGGTGTCGGTGCCGCACGTTCTCGAGCACCTAACCGCTCGCAGTCGTGCCGTTCTTGACCGGTCTTCCGTGGAGATCCGATCGCGCGTTATCGGGCGGTTTCCCACTGAAGTGTTTTGCCTGAGGTGAAATGATCGGTTTTCGTCGCCGTTGGCTTCGAGTGTCGAAATCGACGTGTGCTGCCCCAATGGCCTGCTCTGAGACGAAGAGCACAATCTCGATCCGGCTTGGCCGATCGGAAGTGCCGCTCAGGAGCGGCTTCGGGGGCTGGATTGGAGTGCGGATATGCGCCGCCGTCGGTCAGCGGCCAGGTCAAGGCTTGTCTTAGGACTTGAGCGGATAGGCGGTCAGTTGGAGAGGTAGCGGTCTCGCCAGGCAATGAGCTTGGCCGTGATCAAGATGGTGGTGGCGAGGCAGAGCGCTGACGTCGGCTGTGTCGGCATGACCGCAGAGAACGCCGGACGCTCGGGCGAGTGCACCGTCGAGCGGCACCCCGTCGCAGTGTTTCAAGGCCCGTGCGAGGAGCGCTTGTCGGGCGCCGTCACGCCAAGCCTGTGCGATCGCACCTGCGGGAACCGAGACCTCGGTTGCGTCGACGGCTGCC
>CAXMZV010000746.1:0-2300 GCA_964199985.1 Candidatus Ilumatobacter isfjordensis
CGGTGTCGGCGTAGCGGTCCTGCTGGTCCTGGCTGAATGGGAAGCCCATGCCCTGGACAATCGAAGCGCCCATCGGGGTGCGGGTCATCACTTCGACGCCAGCGGCGACGACAACGTCGTACGCACCGGCCATGACGCCCTGTGCTGCGAAGTGCATCGACTGCTGCGAAGAACCGCACTGACGGTCGACCGTGGTCGAGGGAACTTCTTCGGGCCACCCGGCCGACAGCACGGCGTTGCGACCGATGTTGAGCGACTGCTCACCGACCTGCATGACGCAGCCCATGATGACGTCGTCGACCATCGCGGGGTCGAGGCCGTTGCGCTCTTCGAGGGCCTTGAGCACGTGTGCTGCAAGGTCGACTGGGTGCTGATCCTTCAGCTGGCCGTTGCGCTTGCCACCCGGGGTGCGGATTGCATCGACGATCACTGCTTCAATCATGTGGTTCTTCTTTCTCTGGGGGTTCGGCATCAGGTGTTGATGGCGGATTGGAGATTGACTTGGAGCCGGGTGAGGACCCAGCTGAGGGCTTGGCGTTCTTCGCGGCCGATGCCATGACGGAGTTCGGCGCGCAGCACTTCGTCGACGTCGGCGATGTCCGTCGCGAGTGACCGCCCGGCGTCGGTGACATCCACGCGCCAGACGCGCCGATCATCTGGGTCGGGGTGGCGCTCGATCAAGGCACGTTGTTCGAGGCCGTCGACCACCGTGCCCATCGCGGCGCGGCCGGTACCCATCTGCTCGGCAAGTCGAGTCTGCGTGGTGGCACCGAACTCCGCGACGTAGGCAAGCAGGCTCGCCTGGGTCAGGTTGAGGTCGAGCGGCTTGAGCCGGGCATCGAATGCTTCGCGAATGAGGCGCGCGGTCGACATCAGCGTCGACTCGACGCGCAACCACGGTGGTGCGTCGAGTTCGTTGTTGGTGAGGCTGCTCATGTTCCGTCTGGACACATACTGTACGACGTCATACAATCATGCGCAACACAACCGCCCCCACCCGCGCCACCACCGTTTTCGTGAGGTTCCTGCAGACACTGGCTGCAGCAAGCTCACGAAAGCAGCCGAAGAGAGAACGAGAGAACACGATGAGCGAACTGACCGAACTGACCGAACAAGCAGCAGCCGACTTCCGCAAGAAGTGCGACGACTTTCTTGAGACCTACGCCTACAAGCAGGGCCAGGGTGTTCCGAGCTACGAAGACCAGAAGGCATACCTCGCTGCAGCGGCCGGCGCCGGCCTCGCTGGCGTCGCTTACGACGCGGCATATGGCGGCGGCGGCCTCACGCCGGCCCACGACAAGATCTGGCGCGAAGCGCAGGGCAACTACACGATGATGAGCGGCGCGTTCATCATCAGCCACGGCATGTGCCTGCCGATGGTCGCTGAATACGGCAGCGAAGAAATCAAGAAGCAGTACCTGCCCGACAACATTTCCGGCAAGACCCTGTGGTGTCAGATGTTCTCCGAGCCCGGCGCTGGTTCCGACGTGGCGTCACTGCAATCGCGTGCGGTCAAAGACGGCGACGAGTGGATCCTCAACGGCCAGAAGGTGTGGACCACCACCGCGCACATCGCCGACTACGGCGTCGTGATCTGTCGCACCGACCCCGATCAGCCCAAGCACGCCGGCATCTCGATGTTCATCATGGACATGAAGGCACCGGGCGTCGAGATCCGTCCGATCCACCAGATCGACGGTGGCCGCGAGTTCAACGAGGTGTTCATGACCGACGTGCGTGTTCCCGCCGACCATCTCCTCGGTGAGTACAACAACGGCTGGCGCATGGCCACCGCGATGCTGATGTACGAGCGCGTGGCGATCGGCACCGCCGGTTCCGGCAAGATCAACCAGCCGACCTACAAGCTGCTCGTCAAGGCGGCGCAGGAGAATGGCAAGGTCAACGACCCGGTGGTCCGCCAGCAGCTGATGACGATCTACTCGATGGAGACCACCAAGGCGCTCGTCGCGCAGCGCACCAAGGCAGAGCAGAAGGCCGGCAAGACCCCCGGCCCCGGCGGCTCGCTCGGCAAGCTCCTCGGGTCCAACATCGCCTGGTACATGCGCGAGTGTGCGCTCGAAATCGCCGGCCCGCAGACCGTTGCCTGGGAGCCCGACGCCGAAAACGGCTCCGAGCGTCAACGCATCTTCGTCAACTCGTTCCAGTCGTCGATCGCTGGCGGCACCGACGAGATCCAGCGCAACATCATCGGCGACCGCGTCCTCGGCTTGCCGCGTGAACCCGCCGTCGACAAGGGCGTCCCCTTCAACGAAACGAAGGTCGGCACCCAAGCCTGACGC
>CAXMZV010000747.1:0-2291 GCA_964199985.1 Candidatus Ilumatobacter isfjordensis
CGCCGAAGCCCGCCCCGATCTGGTGTTGCTCGACCTGACGCTGCCTGACATCGACGGACTCGACGTCTGCCGCAAGCTTCGCGCCGATCACCCCGATCTCCCCGTGATCATGTTGACCGCCCGCGCCGAGGAGATGGACGTCATCGTGGGCCTCAATGCCGGCGCTGACGACTACGTTGCCAAACCCTTTCGTCTCGCCGAACTCGTCGCCCGCATTCGTGCACGCCTCCGCATCAGTGAACACAGCACCGCAATTGGAGCCCCCGCCTCCACGCTGACCGGTGCCGGAATTGCACTCGACCTGCGGGCTCGACGCTGTCACGTCGACACCAGCGACCCGGGCGGATCGAGCGACGAAATCGAGCTGACGTCGAAGGAGTTCGACCTCCTCGCCATGCTGATGCAGCAACCGGGTGTGACGCTCACGCGCGAGGAAATCATGAACGAGGTGTGGGACGAGAACTGGTGGGGTTCGACTCGCACGCTCGACACGCACACCTCGACGCTGCGACGCAAGATCAACGACGTCACCGACCCGCCGTCGAAGATCGTCACCGTCCGAGGTGTCGGATTCCGCTTCGAGCCGTGAGGACAGCCACCCCAACCGGGCGCTCGAGGAGGAGCTGACATGCGACGCCGGCTCGTGTTGTCGACCGTCCTGGTCGTCACGATCGTCCTCTTGCTCCTCGCTCTGCCGGTCGCGCTGATTTTACGCAACGCCAGAACGGCAGAGCTCGAGGCCCGCACCGGGCAGGCGACTGCCGCCGTCGAATCGCTGATTCGCGATGCCCTCGCAGCCGGACAAGTGCCCGACCTCTCGATCACCGACGTCATCGTCACCGAGGGCGACGGCGTCCGCGTCCTCGACGCCGACCGTGTTGTCATCGCCGAACGTAATGTCGACGACATCGGATCGGCATACCGGTCATCGGTCGATGGCCCCGACAACACCATCGTGCAAATCGTCACCAGCCGATCCGAGGTCGACGATCGGCTGCGCAGCCAGGTCGTGCGACTCGGCGTGGTCGGACTGTTCGCCATTCTCGGCGCGGCGCTGCTGGCGTCCGTTCAAGCTCGGCAGCTCGCCCGACCACTCGAGCGGCTCGCCCGGGCCGCAACGCGGCTCGGTGACGGCGACTTCACGGCCAACACGCCAACCAGTTCCGGCATCGAAGAGATCGACAGCATCGCCCGCGCCATCCGGTTGAGCGGCAACCGAGTCGAGCGGATGCTCGAGTCCGAGCGCGGCTTCACCGCCGATGCGACCCACCAGCTCCGCAGCGGGCTGACCGGTTTGGCGATGCGCCTCGAACTGCTCGAACGGCACGTTGACGCGGAGGTGGCCAACGAGGCCAGCATCACGCTCACGCAGATTCACGATCTGAACACGACGCTCGACGAACTGCTCCACGTGGCCCGCAAGGGCAGCACGGGTGAGCGAACCGAAGTCGACCTCGTGTCGCTCGTCGACCACCACGTCGCTGACTGGCAACCTCAGTTCTCCAAGAAGCGGCGCCAGATCGTCGTGACCATTGGCCGGGTCGAACCGGCGATTGGCACGCCCGGATTGGTTGGCCAGATTCTCGATGTCCTCATCGCGAATGCCCTCCGTCACGGCCGCGGCACCGTCGCCATCCTGGTGAATGGAACGAGCGTCTTGATCGAAGACGAAGGCAGCGGCATCGACGACGATGCTGCAGCGACGATCTTCGACCGACCCGCAGACCATCAAGCGGCGCACGGCCGCGGCCTCGCGCTGGCGCGCCGGCTTGCCGAAGCTGATGGCGGGCACCTCGAGCTCACTGCGCAGCATCCCGCAACGTTCACGCTGTCGCTGCTCGCCGTCCGTCACTGAGGATCGCTCCGAGTGGGCAATCCGCTGCAGTCAGACCAGACGGCTCGCAGAACCTGACCCGAAAAAGGCGGCAACCCCGGGATGGAAGCCCGGGGTTGCTGCGGAAGGAATGATCGAATTCTTGCACAGATTCCCTCTGCCGTGTGTCAAGATTCGGTCAAGAACCCCGTGCGGGGCTCAAGTCAGCTCACGGTCGAGCCGACCAGGAGACTTCCGACTCCTCCCGCATCGTCCACCTCGCCGGGCTCGACGACAATCGCGCCACCTTCACCAACGGTCCCGTCGAGGATCAACATGGCTGCCGGATCAGCAATCTCACGCTGAATGATCCGCTTCAGCGGACGAGCACCGAACGCTGGGTCATACCCCCTCGCGAGCGAGCTGATCCATCGCTGCCTCGGAGATGTCGAGCGTGATCCGCCTGTCGGTCAGACGC
>CAXMZV010000748.1:0-2284 GCA_964199985.1 Candidatus Ilumatobacter isfjordensis
ACGATCAGGTGGTCGTCAAACGCGTTGTAGTCGACGACGAGCTTGTTGTCCTGTACGAAGATCGAGACTCCCGAGTTCTCGGTGCCGGTCGCGTACAGCACACCCTGTTCGCCAGCATCTCGCGTCACTCGTGCGGTGAGGTCGAACGACGATCCGCCGAGCGACACCGAAGCCTGGCCGGGCATCGGTGACATCGGCGGGCGGTACACGTACCGCTTGTCGACGGGGTGCGGCGAGTGATCGCGGAATCGGTTGCCGAACAGCTCGATCATGCGATCGTCGAGTGGCAGCACACCGTGCGTGTCAGCCTCCTGCCACCAGAGGTCGATCAGCTCGGCGAGCTTTTCAGGATGTGCATCTGCGAGGTCGTTGCACTCCGACCAGTCGGCCGACAGCTGGTAGAGCTCCCACGTTTCGGTGTCGTAGTCGGCGCCCTTGTCGTGCTTGCACACCGCCTTCCAGAGCGACTCCTGGTTGCCGGCGACGAGTGCTCGGCTGCCCGACATCTCGAAGTACTGCACGGTGTTCGCGGTCGGAGCTGACGCATCGGCCAGCGCATTGGTGAACGAGCGACCGGTGACCGGCAGCTGTTCGAGCCCCTTGTAGACCTCAGGTGCGGTGGCGCCAACCATCTCGTAGATCGTCGGGACGACGTCGGACACGTTGACGAACTGGTCGCGCAAGGCCCCCGGCTCAGCAATGCCTGGAGCACTCACGATCATCGGGACGTGCACACCGCCTTCGTGGGTGTTCTGCTTGTACCACTTGAACGGCGAGTTGCCGGCCTGTGCCCAGCCCCACGGATAGTTGGTGTGGCTATGCGGGCCGCCGATGTCGTCGATCTGATCGATCATCTGGTCTGCCGATTCGAAGATGCCGTTGAAGAACTTCATCTCGTGCATGACGCCGAACGGGCCGCCCTCTTGCGAGGCGCCGTTGTCGGCCAGCACCACCACGATCGTGTTCTCGAGCTCACCCATGTCACGCAGACCGTCGACGAGTCGACCGATCTGGTCGTCGGTGTGGTCGAGAAACGCGGCAAAGGCTTCCTGCAGCCGACAGTTGAAGCGTTGCTGGTTCTCCGACAGGTCATCCCACGCATCAACGCCGGGGTTGCGAGGTGCCAACTCGGTGTCCGCGGGGATCACTCCGAGTTCGAGTTGCCGTGCGAACCAGCGTTCGCGGACAACATCCCAGCCCTCGTCGTACTTGCCGCGGTACTTGTCCATGTACGCCTGTGGCGCTTGGTGCGGTGCGTGCGTCGCGCCGAACGGCACGTAGGCGAAGAACGGGCGGCCCGGTCGCACGCCCTTGCTGTCGCTGACCATCGTCATCAGCTGGTCGATCATGTCTTCGCTGACGTGGTAGCCGTCCTCGGCGGATTTCGGTTGATCGATCATGTGGTTGTCCGACACGAGCGACGGGTGGAACTGGTCGGTCTCACCTTCGAGGAATCCGTAGAACCGATCGAAGCCGCGGGCGAGCGGCCACTGCTCGAACGGGCCCGCGGCCGAGCACTGCTCCATCGGAGCGAGGTGCCACTTGCCCACACAGAAGGTGGCGTAGCCCTCGTCACGCAACACTTCGGCGACGGTGGCCGCGTGGTTGCTGATGTGGCCCAGCTGGCTGGGAAAGCCAGTGCGGAAGTTCGACACGGCGCGCATGCCGACGGCGTGCTGTGACCGGCCGGTGAGCAACGAGGCACGCGTCGGCGAGCACAGCGGCGTGACGTGGAAGTTGGTGAACTGGGCACCGCCAGCGGCAAGTGCGTCGACGTTCGGCGTGTCGATGTCGGAGCCATAACAACCGAACTGGGCGAAGCCGGTGTCATCGAGCAGCACGACGACAACGTTTGGCGCATCCGCGTCGGGGTGCGGCGGTTCGTCGAACCAGGGCTCGGAGTCGGCAAGCGTCTTGCCGATCGTTCCTTCGAAACGGGAAGCGCGGGTCATGTGCGTATCTCCTGTGGGGGTGTTGAAACGGTGAGGTTGGGCCACGAAGCGAGCAGCGATTCGATCGCGGTAGTCCACGCTCGACCGATCTGTCGATGCGATCGGGCGTTCGCTGCGCCCATCACCTCGTACGCCTCGGGTGAGGTGAGCGAATCGATGACGGCGACCAGATTGGCGGCGTCGGCAGGGTTGAGCTGTTGGACTTCCGAAGCAAAGTTGGCGCGCGTCTGATCGGCAAGAGCCGACCGATTTCGCCCGACGGCGTCGGCCATCGGTTGATGGTCGAGGGCTCGATGTCGAGCGATGTACATCATCGGTCCGGCGGTCTCGAA
>CAXMZV010000749.1:0-2283 GCA_964199985.1 Candidatus Ilumatobacter isfjordensis
ACCGCCACGGTGTCATCGAGTTCGCCGGCGTGCATGTGCGTGTGTGGGATCTCGTTCGCCAATGTCTCGAACGCCGTCTCTGACGCTCCGGTCGGATCGTTGCTGAAGAGCAGATCGGCTGCCTCGTTGGCGGCCGCCGCCGCTTCGGCACCGTGGACGAGCGTGACCATGTCGTCGGCCAACGTCCTCTGACCAAGACGGAGCTGCGGTGCCTCGGCATGCCGAGCGACCAGGTCACGAATCTCGTCGATCGGCCGAAGCGAGAAGGTGAGCAGTTGCGCCTCGACCTCGTCGTCCGCAGTCTGCATCCAGTGCTGCCGGAACTGGTACGGGCTCGTCTTGGCCGGATCCAGCCAGACTCGGGCACCCGTGGTTTTGCCCAGCTTGGTTCCATCAGAGGCAGTGAGCAACGGCCAAGAGAATGCGTGCACATGGGCTTGGCGCTTGCGTCGAATGAGGTCGACGCCCGAGATGATGTTGCCCCACTGGTCAGAGCCACCGATCTGGATGGTGCACCCGAGATGGTCGTGGAGCCACAGGTAGTCGTTGGCCTGCAGCAGCATGTAGCTGAATTCGGTGAACGAGATCCCATGCTCGGAGTTGATGCGGACCTTGATGCTCTCGCGGGCCAGCATCTGGTTGACCGTGACGTGTTTGCCGACATCACGGAGGAACTCGAGGATCGTGATCGGGTGCGTCCAGTCACGGTTGTCGACCAGCGCGCCGCGCTGATCATCGGTCAGGTCGACGATGCGACCCAACTGCTCCTTGATCTTGGCGACGTTGTGACTCAGCGTCTCTTCGTCGAGCAGGTTGCGCTCTTCAGACCGTCCTCCCGGATCCCCGACCATGCCGGTGGCACCACCAGCCAACGCAATCGCCCGATGGCCGGCGTCCTGAAAGCGGCGCAGCACCACCAAACCAATGAGGTTGCCCACGTGCAGACTGTCCGCCGTGGGGTCACAGCCGTAGTAGATGGCTGTCGGCCCCTCGGCCACCTGCGCCCGCAGGTACTCACGGTCAGTCGAGTCGTGGATGAGGTTGCGCGCTTCGAGGTCAGCGATCAAGTCGCCGTTGACGAGTGACATACCGGGCGAACGATACTCTCGCTGGGTGCCCGACCCCATCAACACATTCGGCCGAGATACTCCCCAGCTCACCGAATGGGACGACGCCGAGCTCGTGCGCCGCTTCCGCGCCTCGGCCCAGTCGATGCACCCACGGGCGCCACTCTATGCAGCGCTCGCCAAGGCCATCGCTGAAGATCCGGCGCTGTTCCGCCTGCTCTTGCACGCGCCTCCGATGCAGCGACTTCCGGTCCTCCTGTTCGCATCAACGCACACATTGCTCCTCGCCGACCCGAGCCATCCGTTGGCTGAGTGGTATCCCAATCTGACCGAGCAGCACCGCTCCCCCGACGACCCGGCGCTACTGCTCACCTTCAAGACGTTCATAGATGACCATGCGACCGCACTCGCGGAGTTGCTCGGACGGCGCACTACCCAGACCAACGAGGTCGGTCGGTGCCTGATGCTTCTGCCCGCATTCGACACCATCGCTGCCGAATCGGGACCGCTGGCGCACCTCGATGTCGGCTGCAGCGGCGGCCTCACGCTGCTGTCCGACCGCTACCAGTATCGCTACGAGCCAGAAAGCGGCGCTCCGATCACCATCGGCCCCGCATCGACAGTGACCCTCACGGCGCAGACACGTGGCGATCGAAAGCTTCCAACCGTCATCCCGACCATTGCCTCACGGTGCGGCATCGACCTCTACCCGATCGACGTCACCGACGACACGGAGGCCCACTGGCTCGAAGCGTGTGTGTGGCCGGACCAGCGCGACCGGTTCCTTCGGTTGCGCGCGGCCATCGCAATCGCCCGCGAACGGCCGCCTGAGTTGCTTGCCGGCGATGCCGCCGAGTCGGTTGCCCCCGCAATCGAGCGGATGGCTCAGTCAGCACACCCCGTCGTCACCAACTCGTGGGCACTCAACTACCTCACCGGAGCGCAGCGATCAGCGTACGTGGCAGCTCTCGAGCAGCAAGGCGCAGTGCGTGACCTGTCGTGGGTCTTCGTCGAGGCGCCGGCTTTGACACCCGAGTTGCCGTGGGAGTTCCCTGCCGAGCCCGACGATCCGCACCTGACCGTGACGGCGATGGTGCGCTGGCGTGGCGGTGTCAGATCGGTCGAGCACCTGGCGACATCGCACCCGCACGGGTTCTGGATCCATTTCGCCTGAATGACTGTCAGCCGTCGAGTTGTTCGCGAGCTTCGTTCAGCT
>CAXMZV010000750.1:0-2274 GCA_964199985.1 Candidatus Ilumatobacter isfjordensis
GCTCGAACACCTCGTCGGCGATGCTATCGATCTGCACGGGTCGATCGTGATCGTCAACGACGCGTTCGGCGCACTGACGACAGCGCTTGCACCCTTTGCGCCACTATTGATCACCGACTCGGAGAACGCGCGTCTCGCTTCCGAGGACAACGCGAATCACAATTCGCTCGATGTGCCGCAGCACCAGTCGTCATTCGAACCGGTTGACGGGACCATCGATGTACTCGTCGTCAAGATCCCGAAAAGCGAGGGAGAGCTCGTCGACATCCTGCATCGCCTCCGCCCGAGCCTGCATGCGGCTTCGGTGGTCATTGCGGCCGGGATGACCAAACGCGTGCATCAGTCGACGATCGCAGCCTTCGAATCGATCATCGGGCCCACAACATCCTCTCTCGCGCGAAAGAAGGCACGGCTCCTGTTCAGCCAAGTTGATCCCGATCTGGTGCCGCCCGCGAATCCGTGGCCGAAAACCTGGAACCATGGTGGGCTCAAACTGACGAACCACGCCGGGGTCTTCTCCGCCGAGCGCATCGATCCCGGAACCGAGCTTCTGGTCACCAATCTTCCGGATGAGGCGGCAACCGGTGATGTCGTCGTCGACCTCGGATGTGGCAACGGATTGCTCGGGCAAGCATGGGCGAAGCGTCACCCCGACGCCACGGTGACCTTTGTCGACGAGTCGTACCGAGCGCTGCGATCTGCGGAGCACTCGTGGGAGGCGAACTTCGGCGATCGCCCGGCAACATTCGTTGCGGTCGACCGGCTCGTCAACGTAGTTGCGCGTGACTCGGTCGATTTGGTGCTGAACAATCCGCCGTTTCATGCTGATCGTTCCCGAAGCGACGTGATCGCGTGGGACATGTTCGTCGACGCGTTCGCCGTTCTCCGACCCGGTGGTGAGCTCTTCGTCGTCGGCAACCGGCACCTCGGATACCACGCGAAGCTCAAGAAGATCTTCGGCAACAGCGCAGTCGTCGCATCGACGAAGAAGTTCGTGGTACTGCGCTCGCAGCGTCACTAACGTCGGGACATGCCAACCTTGCCGCCACCAGGTGTTGACCCAGTCGATTACATCGACATCACCCGTCGTGCGTACGACGAGCTCGGATATGCACCCTACCGATGGGCCGAAAACCCCGAGCCGGTCGATCTCGTCACGCCGACCAAGCCACTCGAGGAGTGCACGGTGGTCCTGCTCGCGTCCGGCGGTGTGTACCGAGTAGGCGATGTCGGGTTCACGCACAAAGACGATCTCACCCATCGGGAGGTCCCTGTCGAGACGCCGGCCGACCAGATTCGAGTGACACACTTCGCGTACGACACCACCAACGCCGAGCTGGACTCCAACGTGGTCTTCCCCTTGCTTGGCCTCCGATCGCTGGCCGAGGCCGGAGAAATCGGAGCAGTCGCTCCGGTCGCGCTCACATTCATGGGAGGGATCTATTCGCAGCGACGTCTTGGCGAGCAGCTCACGCCGGTCCTCGTCGAACGGGTCAAGGAACTCGGCGCGGATGTTGCGCTGCTCGTCCCGGTTTGACCGGTGTGTCATCAGTCAGTTGGGCTGATCGCACGAGCACTCGAAACAGCGGGGATCGCTACGGTTTCGCTAACGAGTGCGTGGAGCATCACCGCTTCGGCGAATCCGCCCCGGGCTGTCTATACCGACTTCCCACTCGGGCATACGGCTGGGCCGCCCAACGATTCCGAGACACAGCGTGCAATCCTGCGCGATGCGTTGACGGCTGTCACGACGATCACCGAACCTGGAACGATCATTCCGCTCGGCTACCAGTGGCCCGAACCGTGGCGCGATGAGGCTCGAGTCCCCGAAGATCACCGTTCCGTCCGCCACGACACGCCGCAATACCAAACCAAAACAGATCGAACTGCGGCCATCGCCGTCCATGGCGAAGCGGCGGCGTGCACCTATTGTGCGCCATAGGGACGTGTACAACTACCGACTTCTGAAATGACAGCGACGTTTCGAAATGACCGATAGGCAGGGCTCATGACCACTCCACATCTCAACGCCGCCGACGGTGCGTTTGCCGACACAGTGCTCATGCCCGGTGATCCCAAACGCGCCGAACGCATCGCCGACCGCTTCCTCGAATCTGCGGAATGTGTCAGCGATGTGCGCGGTATGCGCGGATACACGGGCTTCTTCGAGGGCACCCGAGTCTCCGTGATGCCCTCCGGAATGGGTATGCCGTCTGCGGCGATCTACGTGACCGAGCTCGTCCGTTTCTACGGAGTGAAGCGGGTGATTAGGGT
>CAXMZV010000751.1:0-2254 GCA_964199985.1 Candidatus Ilumatobacter isfjordensis
TGGCCCTGATGCCGTGGGTGGCAACGAGCTCGTCGCACGTCTGGTGCACGTCGACAGCGGTGCGACCGTTGATCACCACGTCGACGCCCTCTCGTGCCAGGCTCTCGGCACAGGCGCGACCGAGGCCGCGGCTCGATGCCATCAGGATTGCGGAGCGTCCGCTGAGGCCAAGATCCATGTCAGCTCAGTCCAGTCCCAATGCTTCGCGGGCGGCGCCGATCTCAGGGAGATCGCCCGGGTTGAAGAAGACCTCGGGCTCCTGCGGACCCCACACCGACACCGGTGCTGGTCCGTCGGCGCCGTGCCAGTCACGCTTGCAGTGGTCCCGCTCCCAGGCCTCGTCGTCGACGATCTGATCGATGTCGGAGAAGAACTCGAACATCGTCCCTGACGGATCAGTGAGATACCAGAACACGTTCGAGCCGAGGAAGTGGCGGCCGACACCGACCACGTTGGCGTCGTCGCGCTCGGCGATCACCGCTTGGCCTGCCTTGCCGATCGCGTCGACGTCGTCCATCTCCATCGCGTAGTGGTTGATGTACGAAGTGGGTCCCGGCTGGATGAGCAGATTGTGGTGGTCCTGCTCGATGCGCCCGAACGTTGCAACACCGTTGAGGACCTGATCCGACACCTTGAAGCCGAGCCCGTCGAAGTAGAACGCTGTGGCCTTCTCGACGTGCGGCGTGCCGAGCACGACGTGACCCAGCCGTCGCGGTGGCCGTGGTGCCGCTTCGACCGCAGCATCGGCTCGTTCGTTTTTCCGGGTCTGTTCGCCCGCATGGTTCCAGGCCCGGTGCTGGGCCGGGGTGAGCGGATGTGGTTCGGTCACGTCGATGACGATTCGATGCTGGAAGATCGGATCGACACAGGTGAGCCGAGTGTCGTCGATCTCCGACTCGACGCCCATCGCACCGATTCGGCCGGCGATGTCGACCAAGTCGTGCTCGTTCGCGCAGCTCATATGGAGCGCGGACAGGTGGCGATAGCCGCCTTCGGTCACCCGCATTTGTACCGGTCGGTCGGCCGTACCGAGGACCCCGTCGGCGGTGCGGAGCATGCCGCGTCGTTCCCAGAACTCGATGAGTTCGTCTGGGTTGGGGACGCTGAGTTCGATGTCGAGAAGTCCATTGAGTGCCATCAGTCTGCTGCTTTCTGGTGTGCCGCCGGTCGTCGATCATATATGGTCGACAGTAGATGTCAAAGGAAGAATCTGGCAGACTGAGGATTATGACCAACGCCGCAGCGCTCGACGTCGAGCAGCCACCGACCCGCACCGAGTGGGCCGACCAGCGCCTGCGCCGCGCCATTCTCCAAGGCGACTACGCCCCCGGTGATGCGCTGGTGATCTCTTCGCTGGCCGAGCAGATGGGTCTGTCGGCCACACCGCTGCGCGAGGCGCTCCGCAACCTCGCCGCCGATGGACTGGTGGTGCTCCAGTCCCACGGCAAGGCCCGCGTGGCTCAGGTCGACTTGCACGAAGCCAACGAGATCTACGAACTTCGGCTCATGCTGGAACCGGTTGCTTTGGAGCGAGCCGTGGGCCACGCCGACGACGCCTACCGTGACCGAGTCGAGGCAGCGTGGCAGGCCCTGACCGTCAGCCGAATTGCATCACCCAGCGATCACGCCGCCTTCCACCGAACGCTGCTCTCCACGTGCGATTCGGCCTGGTTGCTCCGCCTGGCAACGATGCTCGCCGACCGCGCCAGCCTGATGATCACCGTGGGCCTGCCTTCGCGGCCCGACGACTACAACACTGCCGAGGCACATCGAACGCTGAGGGATCTGGCGCTGGCAGGGGACGGGGCTGCAGCGTCCGATGAGCTCCGTCGCCACCTGCGCGGCAGCATTGCCGCCCTGCACCTCGTCGTCGGCAGCCACGGCGACCCCGCGACCACTGCATGATGAGCACGCCGTCCGACAGCAATCTGCCGATGCGACCCGAGCTCGTCGCCGCACAGGCCACGGCACTGTCGCACTGGGCATCACCCGGTTCGTTCTGGACCGGGGCACAACGCTTGGCCATCGTCGCTGAGGTCCGACGCGCACGAGATGCTGATGCGCTGCCGCCGTGGGTCGCACCTTCAACCATCGACGGGCTCGTCCCGACCGACCATCCGTTGCCCGAACCTGCAATCGATGTCGTCTGGCGATTGACGAACCACCCAGGCACACTCACGGCTGCCTGGTACGACTCGATCGCCGACGCTGGCCTCGAGCCGGGTCCGTATGTCGAGCTGGTGGCCATCGTGGC
>CAXMZV010000752.1:0-2251 GCA_964199985.1 Candidatus Ilumatobacter isfjordensis
CGGGTTCAGCTTCGACGAGCTGCTCCGTCGCCTCGTGCCGCACGGGTTCTTCGTCCCGGTCACGCCCGGCACCCGATTCATCACCGTCGGCGGCGCAATCGCCAGTGACGTCCACGGCAAGGGCCACCACAGCGACCTCACGTTCGGGCACCATGTCCGCTCGCTCGACATCGTGCTGGCCGACGGGTCGGAACGGACGATCGGGCCGAGCACGGAGGCGGACCTGTTCTGGGCGACGGTCGGTGGGATGGGCCTCACCGGTGTCATCACCCGGGCCACGTTCAGCCTGCTCCGCATCGAAACGAATCGGTGTCTGGTCGAGACACAGCGCCTACCCGATCTCGATGCGCTCATCGCTGCGATGAGTGACGGCGACGCCGAGCACCGTTACTCGGTGGCGTGGGTCGACCTGGCCACGAAGGGCTCGACAGTTGGCCGCTCGATTCTCGAACGCGGGGACCACGCCACACTCGACGACCTCGCCGAGCACGCGCCGAAGGCGCTGCGCAACCCACTCGGCTTCGCACCCGGGTCGCTGGCGTCCGTGCCGCCGGTGCCGAACGTGATGAATCGGCTCGCCGTGCGCACGTTCAACGAGTTGTGGTTTCGCAAGGCCCCCAGGCAGCACATCGGCACCCCGACACTCACCGGGTTCTTCCATCCCCTCGACGGGGTCGGCGACTGGAATCGGTTCTACGGCGCCAGCGGCTTCTTGCAATACCAATTCGTCGTCCCCTTCGAAGGGGTCGACACACTGCGTGACGTTGTCGACCGGGTCGTCGCCAACGGCAATGCCAGTGTCATCTCGGTACTGAAGCGGTTTGGTGCTGAGAGCGGAGGCTTCCTCAGCTTTCCCAAACCTGGCTGGACGCTCACGTTCGACCTCGCCGCAGGTGCGCCTGGGCTTGGCCCCTTCCTCGCGGAACTCGATCAACTCGTCGTGGGTGCTGGTGGACGCCACTACCTCGCGAAAGATGCTCACACCACCCCCGACATCATTCGCGCGGGCTACCCGCGCCTCGATGCCTGGAAGGCAATTCGTCGCACCGTCGACCCTGACGGTCGGTGGGCCAGTGATCAGGCGCGCCGACTCGACCTTCTCTGAACCGCCAGACTGGACCTCTCATGAACAATGCCATCCACCAACCGCAAACCGTGGTCGTCCTCGGCGGGAGCAGCGACATCGCGCGAGCAATTGTTGTCGCCCTCGACTCGGCATCGCTGCGCACCGTCGTGCTCGGATGTCGCAACGTCGACACGGCAGATGTTGCGGGCCTCGAAGCTCAACTGAGCGGTGCATCGGTCACCGCGCGCCACTTCGACGCGACTGATCACGGCGGGCATGCCGACTGGGTCGCCGCTGTGGCGACCGATCACGGTGATCTCGACATCGTCATTCAGGCCTTCGGCCAACTGGGTGTCGACGCTGCTGAGGATCCCGTCGCCGCAGCCAACCTGGTCGACGTCAACTACGCCGGCGCCGTCAGCTCCGGTCTGGCCGTCGCCGATCAGCTGCGCACACAGGGACACGGCGTGCTGGTGTCATTGTCGAGCGTGGCCGGCGTCCGGACCCGAGCGTCGAACTTTGTGTACGGCTCGACCAAGGCTGGCCTCGATGCATTCAGCACCGGTCTCGGACACGCGCTGCACGGGTCTGGCGCTCGCGTGATGACCGTGCGGCCGGGCATGGTGCGCACCTCGATGACCGAAGGGATGGACGACGCACCCTTCACGGTCGATGCAGCGGACGTTGCTGCCGCCACCGTCAACGGGCTGCGCAAGAAGAAGGCCGTCGTCTGGGCACCGGCGAAGCTGCAGGGTGTGTTTGGTCTGCTCCGATTCGCCCCCGACTTCGTCTGGCGCAAACTCGACGCGTGACCGTTCCCGGCCAGTTACAGCTGCAGGCGAGCGCCAACCGGCTCCGAGCCCTCGGCATCAATCGCGTCGAGAGTTTTGCGTGGCGCGATCTCGACGACGCCGAAGCAGGTGGGTCAGAACTCCACGCTGACGAGATCTTCAGTCGGTGGGTTGCCGTGGGCATCGACGTGGTCCATCGGACGTCGACGCGAACCGCCCGGACGTTCGACCGCAACGGCTACGTCGTCGTGCAGCGGGGCGGCCGATGCGACGTGTT
The DNA here is from genome assembly GCA_964199985.1 of Candidatus Ilumatobacter isfjordensis. Lineage (GTDB taxonomy): Bacteria > Actinomycetota > Acidimicrobiia > Acidimicrobiales > Ilumatobacteraceae > Ilumatobacter_A > Ilumatobacter_A isfjordensis. Next base: position 2,135 of record CAXMZV010000752.1, read on the forward strand.
TGCTCGGGTGATCGCTCGCCAGATGTGGCGTCGCCTGGCGCGGCGACGCCCGTCGAGCACGGCGACGCTCGAGATCTGGAACGGCGTGCCCTGGTTCGGCCCGCTCTGGGCGCCGCA
>CAXMZV010000753.1:0-2249 GCA_964199985.1 Candidatus Ilumatobacter isfjordensis
TGATCAACCACGCCCTCGAGCCGGGCGAGCGTCGCCAGCGCCTCGGCCCGCGAGGAAGCCACCGCACCGGGATCGTCGAGCTCAGTTTCGAGCAACACGCGGGCGCCGGCGAGCGGACTCCGCAGTTCGTGACTGGCATCAGCAACGAGCCGTCGCTCACGCACCACTGCCCCTTCGACCCGATCGAGCATGTCGTTCATTGTCGTCACCAGCCGTTCGATCTCGTCACCCGAGTTCGGAACGGGCACGCGAGCAGACAGGTCACTCTCCGAAATGGCATCGACGGTTCGCGTTGCCTGTTCGACCGGCCGCAGCGCTCTGCCGACCACAAACCACACCAGCGCGGCCAACAGTGCCGATATCAGCGGGACGGCGAGGACGGCCGCCTGTTCGAACGACCCGGACGCGTCCTGCGCCTGTCGGATCGGCCGTCCGACCACGAGCATCGCCGCTCGGCCGTCAGAGCGAACGACGAGGACGCGCACCGCACCGACGTCGTCGACCTCGACCGTTGTAATCCGGCGTTCCGTTGCACTGAGAACCTCCGGCTCAACGAGCGGAGGGATTTCTGCCGCCGCGGCCGATCCGCCGATCACGTCGCCGTTCCGATTCAGCACTTGGACGAGCACGTCGGCGAGCGCCCCAGACCGCCGCAGAGCGTTCGTCGATCCGCGGTCCAGGGCGCGCTGCACCACGCGGGCATCAGCGACGAGTTCGTCGTCCACCTGGTCGACGAGATGCGACTCAAACAACTTTCCCATCCCGACCGCCGCCACGGTCAGCAGCACCAGTGCTGCAACCGTCGCCGCGACCGTGATCCGGGCCTGCATCGACCACGCCCGACGCTTGCTGATCACGCCGAAGGCCCCGTCGACGTCTCCGGCACGTCGAGGCGGTACCCGACGCCGCGGACCGTGTGAATGGTCCGGCGACCGTACGGCTCGTCGAGCTTGCGGCGGAGGTGACCCACGTACACCTCGGCGATGTTCGGATTGCCGGCGAACTGCTCACCCCAGACGTGGTCGACCAACTCGGACTTGCCGACCACATCACCGGCGCGGCGGAGCAAACATCCGAGGACCTCCATCTCGCGAGCTGTCAGCTCGATCTCGTCATCGCCGACCCAGCACCGATGTCGCATCGGATCGATGCGGATGTCGCCGGCCGTGTGCGGCGAGGCTCCGTGCAACCTCGGTCGCCGCAGCAGCGCCGCCACCCGCGCGAGCAGCACGACGATGGAAAACGGCTTGGTGAGGTAGTCATCAGCGCCGAGTTCGAGCCCCTCGGCCTCGTCGTATTCGCCGGACTTGGCCGTGAGAAAGAGGATGGGCGTCCAGTCGCCATCTGAGCGCAGTAGTCGGCAGATCTCGTAGCCGTTCGTCGTCGGCAACATGATGTCAAGAATCACGAGGTCGTACCGGACGCTGCGAGCCTGCGTGAGACCATCGCCGCCGTCGCTTTCTACGTCGACGACGTAGCCCTCCCCGCGCAAGGCACGGGCAGTGCCCACCGCGAGACTCGGTTCGTCTTCAACCAGCAACAACCTCACTGGCCATTCACTCTGTCACGTCGAGGCGAGGACGCCGGTCGGGCGCGCAACATGTTCCGGAAAGGCGATCGACGGGTCTCCGCCGAGGACGTGTGTCACGACGTCACCGAGCAGGTCCCGATAGTCGGTGGTCATCGGCACGTCACCGCGCGTGTCGGCAACCACGTCAGGATTCAGGCCCGGCCAATCGCCATGGACCCGGCCGCCGTTCGCCGCTGCGCCGAGCACGAACGCTGCCGCGCCCCACCCATGATCGCAACCACCCGAGCCGTTCTCGGCCAGACGGCGTCCGAACTCGGTGACGACAACGGTGGTGACATCGTCAATTCCCCGATCGTCAAGTGAATCAGCCAAACCGCCGACGAGATCATCGAGACCCCCGAGCAGGTCGCGCATGTCACCGCTCTCCGCATCGCCCATCTGAGAGTGTGTGTCCCATCCATCGATACTCGTGGTGATCACGTCGGTGCCGAGGTCCGCTTCGAGCAACGTGGCGATGTCTTCGAATGCCGCCACGGAGCGATCTCGACTGACAGATGCGGGGAGTTCGCTCACCGCCGTTGCAGCTTCCAGAGCTTGGAGGGCCGTCGCGTCGAGCACCGACCCGCCACCGTGAGCACGACGCAACACGTCCGCGAGCACGTCACCGCCGTCTCTTGTTCCTGCGAGCCCGAACGAACGCAACGAGGTCATCCCGAGT
>CAXMZV010000754.1:0-2226 GCA_964199985.1 Candidatus Ilumatobacter isfjordensis
TGCAGTTCGACTCGCTGCTCGAAGCCCAGGTGATCATCGAAGACCACCGCGTCGACTACAACATGAACAGGGCCCACACCGCACACGGCGACCTCACCCCACACGAATTCGCACAAACCTGGACCACCAGAAACCAACCCCAACCCGCTTAACCCCTTGATACGGCCCCCCAACGGGGCCCTCTCACTCGTTCAGGGGAACCGACCCATTCGGGCGACGATCAGGGCGTGCCGGCCGGGGGTCGCTGCGAGGGTGAATCGCCAGCCAGTAGTGGTCGCGTTGCTCGTCCGCGTCTCCGTCTTCGAGCCGCTTCAACCGGACGGCGTCCTTGCGTCCGCTCCGTTCGACCCCAAGGTTGACCCAGATCTGGTACCCGAGGTCGTGTAGGTAGTCACGAACCATTTCAGGTGTCGATCCGAACCGTGAGAGGTGTACGGGATTCACCTCGACGTAGAGCATCGGATGCATTGTCGCCAGCGTCTTCGCTCCACCGCGAAGAACGTCGAACTCAGCGCCCTCGACATCGACCTTGACCAGGTCCAGCCGAGTAAGGCCAACCTCTGTGACGTAGTTGTCGAGCGTCTGGAGTCGACAGCGATTTGGCGTCACGAGATCGTCGCGCTGCTCCAGTGACGCCTGACCCTGGTTTGCATGCGCCGCGCTGTAGAGGACTGCCTCTCCCTCAGTATCACTGAGTGCGTACGGGCTAATGAGCACGTTTTCGAGGTTGTTGAGACGAACGTTTTCTGTGAGGCGATAGCGAACATCTGGATGGGGTTCAAAGGCATGCACCTCAGCACATCTTCGTGCCAGCGTGAGTGTGTAGACTCCGACATTCGCACCAACATCAACGGCGACGGACTTCGATCCCAACATTCGCCCGAGCATCGAAACAGCAGACCCCTCGAACGATCCATACATGTAAATCCACCACTCGATGAAGCTACGAGTATCGATCTGAATAACTCCATCTCCGTACTGACGCACATCGTCGATGTAGTCGTCGCCTCGGGCAAATGGATCGTATAGCGCAGAACCCAGTCGATGCATTCCTCGAAAGCGGCGACGGTGAGAGATCGAACGGAACGTCAAGAGGACGAGATCGCGGCCGCATCTTCTCAGCGATTCCGACCGGCCCTGCTGTACTTGCATGCCCCAGTATGGCTGACGGGACTTGGAAAGCGAAGAGCGCATCGCCACGCGAACGTGTCGGGGTTGGTCACCGTGGACTTCTTCGTAGTCAGGTGTGTGCTTTCCTGGGCGTGTTCAGAGGTTTCGGGTCGAATCGGTCGACGTGGGCCGTGATCTGGGCAAACGGGTGGGAATTCCTCAAGGTTGGGCGCTCCTGCTTACTCGACGTGGCCGTTTGCTGACGCACCGTGTGTATGGCGACAGGGCGGCAGCGACCACGGGCGGTGACGACGTGTGGTGGCGGGGCCATCATCCTCGCAATGCTGATCGTCAACGGCGCGGGGTTGTGCGTCACCGACGGCATCCCCGAGGTCGGCGACCGCATCTTCTCCGGATTCTGACGATGCTCCTCCGGGGTCAGGCGCCCGTATCGACGAGCGATTGAATCTCGCCGACCGTGCGCGCCGACACGAAATCGTCCTGATCGAGACGACGTCCGTACTGCTCCTCAATCTCGAGGAGCAGTCGCAGCGCTCCGAGGCTGTCCCAGCCCTCGATACGGTCCGGAGTGGTGCCTGCCGCGGGCGCATCGTCGAGACCGAAGACGTCGGCGACCAGATCCGCAACCGACCGGTGACCGAGCTCGGACGAGCACGGAGCGTCGGTGCGTACGGCGGGGTTGCCCGACACGTGAGCGTGTGCCGGGACCATTCCCCACACGACGCTCGACGGCGCGACGGTGGCGCCGTCGCCGACAACGGCGCCGGGCAGGATCGTCACACCGGGGCCCAGTCGGACCTTGCGCCCGATCTCGATGCGTCCCGGCGATGGGTCGGCATCGGCGGCACCGGCGACGTGGAAGTCCGAGTCCATGATGACCACGAACGGCCCGATGCGGCTGTCGTCGCCGATCGACACCACCCCGCTGCACGAGATCGCGACACCGTGGGCGACGTGGACCCGGCGTCCGAGCGACAACTGACCGTCGCCCGAGACGTGCAGATGTGTCTGCACGGGCCCGTGCGCGAACACGACGTCGTCGCCGATCTCGACGCGACCGCGGATCTCGGGGGCCGTCATCGCACCACGACCTCG
>CAXMZV010000755.1:0-2218 GCA_964199985.1 Candidatus Ilumatobacter isfjordensis
GGAGATCGATCAAGATGTTGATGATCACGAACGCTGCGGTCACGATCATCACGATGGCAAGCACCACGGGGAAGTCCTCACGCAGGATTGCCTCGATGATGGCGGTGCCGAGCCCAGGGATGATGAAGATCTGTTCGATGACCAGTGCGCCACCGAGCAACGCTCCGGTGGTGATGCCGAAGATGGTAATGAACGAGAACAGCGATGGGCGCAGCGCATGCTTGAGCAGCACGCTGCGTTTGGACACGCCCTTGGCTCGGGCGGTCAAGATGAAGTCCTCTTGCAGGGTGGTGATGAGGTCTGTCCGCAGCAGGCGCTGGTAGACCGCCGCCGCGGGGAGCGCGAGGGCCAAAGCTGGCAGCACCATTTGCCAGACCCGTGACCAGAACGGATCGGTGGCATTGAAGATGAGCGGGAAGATCGCGAACTTCAGGGCGAACAGGTATTTGAGGATCACGGCGAGCGCGAAGTTGGGGATGGCAATGAACAGGAACGAGGTGACGGTCGACACTTTGTCGACCGGCTTGTCAGCTCGCGACGCCGCGATGAGTGCCCACGGCACGGCGAAGGTCACCGCCATCGCCTGGGCCATGACCAGCAACATCAGCGTTCGTGGGAGGCGTTCTTTGATGAGATCACTCACGGGAGGTTGACCGTCGACGCTGAACTGCACCCCGAAATCACCGGTGACGAACGCACTGCCCCACTTGACGTAGCGGACGGGCAGTGGGTCGTCGAGGTTGTACTCGGCCTTGGCGTCCGCGATGATCTCGAGGTCTTCGGGCGTTGTGCTGCCAGCGGTGGGGCCGAGGATGTTGAAGAGCGGATCGCCCAACAGATTCATGGCGCCGAAGGTCAGCGCACTGACGGCCAGGAGCAGCGCGACCGCTACTCCCAGCCGTTGAAGCCAATATCTCATGGAATCGGTTTCTCAGTGACTCTCTCGTGAGTGATGGATAGATGTGATCAGCTTGCGAGGTACACCGAGTCGAACCACGTCCGACCGTTGGTGGCGCACAACAGCGCTTCGCCTTCCGGGCTGGTGCGGTCGCAGACTCCACGGACGTCTTCGCCGAAGGCGTTGTCCCAGATCGTGTGCGTGAAGAAGACGTACAGGAAGTCATCGTTGAGCTTCTGCACCAGCTCCTGGTACTGACCGACGCGCACGTCCTGGTCGGTTTCCAGCTGTGCTGCAAACAACAACGCGTCGCGCTCTTCGTCGCAGTACTTCGGCCAGTTGAGTGAGATGCCGCCGATGGAACGACAGATCAACCACACGTTATCGAGGGCCGGGTCGGTGGCACCGAACTGGCGCCACGTGACCACGTTGTACTGACCGGTGGCTGCCTGGAGGATGTGCTCGTCCTGGGGCAGCTCGTCGAAGGTGACGTTGAACCCAGCGTTGCTCCAGCCTTGGTCGAGCAGGTCCGCGATGCGGGTCTGGACGACAGACGGGCCACTCCACTGGAGCTCCATGTTGATCTTGCCGTCGGTGCAAGCCGGCGTCTCGCCGAGCGTGGCGTTGACGTCGCTGGCCTTCTCGGCGCAGTACTCAGCAACCAACTCGAGGGCACGGTCAGGGTCATCGCCCTGCTGCACCACGTCGGGGTTGTAGTACTTGCTCTCCGGCACGAAGGGCTGGTTGGCGTCGGCAGAGATACCGAGACCGATCAGGTCACGGTAGTTCTGGAGTGGCGTCGCCCAGGCGAGAGCTTCGCGCGCCCTGATGTCGTCGAACGGTGGCACCGCCGTGTTGATCATGGCGAACGACTCCTCACCGTTCTGGTCGATCACGTTCTGGATCGCGTCGTCGTCCTGGAGGTCGCCGACCGAAGCCTGGTTGGTTGTCTGCAGTGCGTCGATCTCGCCGTTGAACAGCAGGTCGTTACGCGTATCCGGGTCGGTCACTGGCACGAACTCGATGGCGTCGAGGAAGACCTCGCCGTTCCACCATTCGTCGTTGCGAACGAACTTGGTGACCGAGTCCTGTGAACGGCTGTCGAACTTGAACGGGCCGGTACCGACTGGCTCCTGGTTCAGCGTTGGGTCCTCGAGGGCGGCAGCAAGCCAGGTTGGCGAGGCCACCATGCCGAGCTGACTGGTGAGTGCGCCGGGCAAGTAGGCATTGCCTTCGCCTGGGATGAGGTTGAACTGGATGGTCAGATCGTCGACCAGCGTGGTCGCACCCTCTGCCGGGTAGAAGGGCTTCACCGCGAGT
>CAXMZV010000756.1:0-2213 GCA_964199985.1 Candidatus Ilumatobacter isfjordensis
ACCTCGCCATGGTCGACTCGGACAACGGCATCACCAACCTCCACGTGCCGAGCGACGTCATCGTCGACGCATCGATGCCCGCCATGATCCGCACGTCGGGCCAGATGTGGAACGCCGCAGGCGACCTGCAAGACGTCAAGGCAACGATCCCCGACAGCAGCTACGCCGGCATCTACCAGGTGGTCATTGACGACTGCATCGCCAACGGCGCCTACGACCCGACCACGATGGGCACTGTTCCCAACGTTGGGCTCATGGCGCAGAAGGCGGAGGAATACGGCAGCCACGACAAGACCTTCGAGGCGCCATCGGCCGGCACGATTCGCGTCGTCGACGCTTCCTCCGGTTCGACCGTGATGGAGCACGCCGTGGCCGCAGGCGACATCTTCCGTGCCTGCCAGGTGAAGGACGAGCCGATCCGCGACTGGGTCCGCCTCGCGGTGAGCCGTGCCCGCGCCACCGGTGTGCCGGCCGTGTTCTGGCTCGACGCCAACCGGGCGCACGACGCCCAGCTGATTACCAAGGTCAACGAGTACCTGCAAGACCGTGATCTTGTCGGGGACACCGATGGTCTGACCATCGAGATCATGTCGCCGATCGATGCCACGAAGTACTCGGTCGACCGCATGCGTGCCGGCGAGGACACGATCTCGGTCACCGGCAACGTGCTGCGCGACTACAACACCGACCTGTTCCCGATTCTCGAACTCGGCACCAGCGCCAAGATGTTGTCGGTCGTCCCGCTCCTCAACGGCGGTGGACTGTTCGAAACCGGCGCAGGCGGCTCCGCTCCCAAGCATGTGCAGCAGCTGGTCAAGGAGAACTACCTCCGTTGGGATTCACTCGGTGAGTTCCTGGCAATCGCCGTGTCGTTTGAGCATCTCGCCGAGGTCACCGGCAATCAGACGGCCAAGATCCTGGGCGACACCCTCGACGCTGCGACCGGGTTGTTGCTGCAGAACGGCAAGTCCCCAGCACGCCGGCTGGGCAGCCTTGACAACCGTGGCAGCCACTTCTACATCGCGCTCTATTGGGCTCAGAAGCTCGCTGCGCAGACCGACGACACAGCGCTCGCTGCGAAGTTCGCTCCCATTGCTGCGGACCTCGCCGCCAACGAGCAGCAGATCGTCGACGAGCTCGGCGCCGTGCAGGGCAACCCTGCTGACATCGGCGGCTACTACTTCCCGGACCCGGCCAAGGCCAGCGCCATCATGCGGCCCAGCCAGACCTTCAACACTGTTCTCGCCACCCTCTAACGGCCACGCCCTGAAAAAGGGTTGCGCCGACGAACGCCCCGCCAGGCGGAGGCATTCGTCGGCGCAAGGTGTTACTTGCGTGGCGTTGGGGTCAGCGGTTGCTGAGGTCGATGTAGTTGCGCTCGCCGGGGCCGTCGTACCACTGGCGGGGACGGCTGATCTTCTGCGCTGGGTCGTTGAGCAGCTCCTGCCAGTGAGCGAGCCAGCCGACCATGCGGGGGATCGCGAACAGCACGGTGAACATCGACGTGGGGAAGCCCATTGCCTGGTAAATCAAGCCGGAGTAGAAGTCGACGTTCGGGTAGAGCTTGCGGTCGACGAAGTACGGATCAGCAAGTGCTGACTCTTCGAGCTTCAGGGCAATGTCGAGCAACGGGTTCTTGCCGGTGACCTTGAAGACGTCGTAGGCGGTCTCCTTGATGATCGTTGCACGGGGATCGAAGTTCTTGTAGACCCGATGACCGAAGCCCATCAGACGGCCCTCGCCAGCCTTCACCGACTCGAGGAATGCGGGAACGTTGTCGATGGAACCGATCTCGGTGAGCATGCGGACGACGGCCTCGTTCGCACCACCGTGCATCGGGCCATAGAGCGCCGCAGCTGCACCTGCAGCTGACGAGTACGGGTCAGCACGGCTGGAGCCGATAACACGCATTGCGGTGGTGCCGCAGTTCTGCTCGTGGTCGGCGTGCAGGATGAACAGTACGTCCATCGCTCGCGTGAGGACCGGATCGATCTCGTAGTCCTCGATCTTCCACATCATGTTGAGGAAGTTGGCCGGGTACGAGAGATTGTTGCTCGGCTGGTTGTACGGCAGGCCAACAGAGAACTTGTAACACATCGCCGCGATGGTGGGGCTCTTCGCAATCAGGCGGCGAATCTGGATGGAGCGCTGCTCAGGATCATCGACATCCTTCGAGCCCGTGTAGAAGGTGCCGAGCGCAGCAATCGCCGAGA
>CAXMZV010000757.1:0-2203 GCA_964199985.1 Candidatus Ilumatobacter isfjordensis
GATCTGCCGGTCGTTGTTCTCCATGAACACCGAGTAGTGATCGCCCGGCGCCAATCCGTGTGCGGCAAGCAGGTGCGCCAACTGGTTGCATCGCTCATCGAGTTCTCGATGACTGACCGCCTTGCCCGTCGACGCCATGATGAACGCCGGACGATCCGGATGCTGCGTGACGTAGGTGCCTGCGTACATGGTGTTCCCCCAGAGAGTTGTCCGTGGTCGTGTGACCTAAGGTCGGTGCCGCCGTCGACCGTAGACGGTCGGGTAATTCCAGATACGAGGGGAACGTCATGTTGGGCAAACAGATGCCAAAGGGAACGATGAAGGTCACCGTGCTCGGTGCGGGTTCGTGGGGGACCACGGTGGCGTCACTTGTCGCGGGCAAGAACGATGCCACGGTGTGGGGCCGTGACGAGGCACAGATGGCCGAGATCCGCGACCAGCACAAGAACTCGAAGTACCTCGCCGACTACGACCTGCCCGAGAACCTGCACGGCACCGCTGATCTCGAAGAGGCCGTCGCCGAGGCACACGTGCTCGTCGTCGGCGTGCCGTCGCATGCGTTCCGATCGACGCTCGAGGCGGCGAAGCCGTTCGTGCATCCCTGGATCCCGATCATCAGCCTGACGAAGGGCCTCGAGGCCGAATCGATGCTCCGCATGACCGAGGTGATCAAGGACGTGCTGCCCGGTCGCCCGGTTGCTGCACTGTCAGGACCGAACCTGGCCAAGGAGATCATGGCCGGCCAGGCGGCGGCCAGCGTCGTCGCCACCCACGACCTCGAAGTGGCCGCAGCGTTGCAGGCGGTGTTCCAGAGCGGATTGTTCAGGGTGTACATCAATCACGACGTCGTTGGCGTCGAGATGGGCGGCGCCCTCAAGAACGTCATCGCCATCGCCGCGGGAATGGCCGAGGGTCTGAGCGTCGGCGACAACACGCGCTCGGCCGTCATTGCTCGTGGACTCGCGGAGCTCTCACGACTCGGTGAGGCAATGGGAGGCGAGGCGGCGACATTCTCCGGTCTTGCCGGCCTCGGCGACCTGGTGGCGACGTGCGTGTCGAAGCAGAGCCGCAACCGGTACGTCGGCGAACAACTCGGCAAGGGCCGCCCGTTGCAAGACATCCTCGACGAGATGAACATGGTGGCCGAAGGCGTGAAGACCGTCGGCAGCGTGATGCAACTCGGCGAGCAGTACGGCGTCGACCTGCCGATCTGCAGCGAAGTGCACAAGGTGATCAGCGGCGAGGTCACCGGCGACCATGCCTACCGCGGCCTGTTCGCCATGCAGCCGGGCCACGAAGCCGAACCCGGCTAACGCGCTTGGCAAACACTGAGACTCGCTACACCTGCAGCACGGAACGGACGGCGACGATCACGTCGTCGTGGATGCCACCGGACGTTGCGATGACGCCACTGTTGTGTTCGAGGCGTGCGCCGTGTGAGAAGTCGAGCGGTGCACCGGTCACATCGGTGACGCGACCGCCCGCCTGTTCGACGACGAACTTGCCGGCGGCGTGGTCCCAGATCTTCTCGCGATAGTCGGCCCGAGTGGGCAGGCGGAGGTAGATCGATGCGTCGCCCCGTGCGACGGCGCCGTACTTGCACTGGCTGTCGATCCGGAATGGCTCGGAGGTGATGCCGAGGAGGTCGGCGATCTGCAGCGACTGTGATTGGTCGGAGTGGCCCGACTCGACTGACTCACAGAACACGGCGTCGGCGATTGTGGCCGGCGCCGCGACAGCGACGTCGACCGGATCATCGGAGTTGCCGTAGAACGCTCGGCACTCCCCGTCGACGGCGGCGAAGATCGCACCAGTCGTCCCATCAGGGTTCGGGAGGTTGGGGCACCCGAGCACCCCGAGAATGACCTCGCCGTCGTCGATCAGTCCGAGCGCGACGGCGTACTGATCTCCACGGAGAAAGCCCTTCGTGCCGTCAATCGGGTCGAGCGTCCAGTACCGGCCGCTGGATGCAGCGCGATCAGCGGTCGAACCCATCGAGATCCACCTGAGCACGTCGTCCGACGATGCGTGCGCCCGCGAACCGCGGACCAGTTCGGAGACTCCCTCGAGAAGGGGCTGCTGCGCCGGGTCGCGTAGATCGTCGGCGTCTTCCTCGCCGATCATGGTCACCGAGCCGAGCGCGTCAGCGAGCTCGGCGCGCACACCACGGCTTGGGCTGCGAAGTCGGCGACAGTCACCGGGC
>CAXMZV010000758.1:0-2197 GCA_964199985.1 Candidatus Ilumatobacter isfjordensis
CGACGCACGGGTTCAGTCGCGTCTCGAACAGTGGAGACGACCCGGCGCGCCTTTGCTGACAACGACCTGACGACCGCAGCCGCCCGACGGGCAACGGGGGAGAACCACTTGACCGGCAGGCGCAACACGCTCGCGATAGCTCGCCATATCGGGCGAAACAGCGAGTCGATCCATGCCCGAATCCGAATCGCGGCGGGTGCAAGCCATTTCATCAGTCGCTGCAACGGCACCATCGGATCGAGCTTGTCGGCAAGCCCGAAGAACCCGAGGATCAGTGCTTTGGCCCCGTCCCAGATCATGACGAACGGCGCAGCGGCAACACCAAGGACGCGAACGATCATCGTTGGCTTCTCATCCACGGACTCAAAAGGTAGAGGCACGAGGCGTACAATTTGCACCATGGCTGGATTCGAGATCGATCAGTTCATTGCCGACTGTCGGTCGGCGCTATCGGAGACGAAGCCGCAGCTGGCAGTCCGCGACGTCGTCGAGCGGGCCGTGAGCGACCCGTCTTCGATCGAGAATTCCCTGGGGCCGGCGCGAGGATGGAAGCTCGAGCCACTCTTTCACGACGCCGACCTGACGATCCTGCACATCGTCTGGCCGCCGACAGTCGATTTGTTCCCTCACGAACATCGCATGTGGTCGACGGTGGGTGTGTACGGAGGGACCGAGGACAACACCATGTTCCGTCGCTCCGGCGACAACATCGAACGTGTCGGCCAGAAGCAGGGTCGCACCGGCGATGTGCTGCTCATGGGCGTCGACGGCATCCACTCGGTACAGAACACCACTCGAGAGTGGACCGGCACCATCCACGTCTACGGCGGCGACTTCTTCGCGACGTCACGACTGCAATGGGACACCAGCACCGGCGATTCCGCGCCGTTCGACGTGCGAAACGCGAGGGCCAATTTGGCCGCAGCCGAAGACCACGCTCGCAGTACTGGAGTGGTCTGACAACCGTTTCGGCCTTGTTCTAGCGACGTCTGTTCTAGCGACTCTCGCTTCGCGCGAGCTCGATGGCCCGCCACACGCGTTGTGGGGTCACCGGTAGGTCGAGGTGCCGGACCCCGAGATGGCCCAGCGCGTCGACGACGGCGTTCTGCACCGCGGGTACGCCGCCGATCGTGCCCGACTCGCCGATGCCCTTGGCGCCAAGCGGATTCTGTGGCGTCGGGTGTTCGGTCAAATGACACTCGAATGATGGCAGCTCGGCAGCGGACGGCACGGCGTAATCGAGGAAGTTCGACGTCACCGGATTTCCATCGCCGTCGTAGACCATCTCCTCGAAGAGTGCCTGGCCGATCGCTTGGGCCAATCCGCCGTGCACCTGACCCAATGCGAGCATCGGGTTCACGACTGTGCCCACGTCATCGACGGTGATCATTCGGATCAGCTCGACACCGCCCGTCTCCGTATCGACTTCGACCACGGCCCCATACGCGCCATACGGCGCCGTTGAACCCTCGACCTCGTAGTCGATTTCGCATGCGAGCAGACGTTCACCGGTTTTCCCAGCCGCTTCGTCTTCGGCGGAGATGGCCACGGCGATCTCGCGCCATCCGACATTCGCGGCGGCCGGCGAACCGGCGATGTGGAACCGACCGGTCACAACGTCGAGCACGACGTCGCCGACGGCCGCCTCGAGCAGGTCGGCAGCACGTACACGGGCCGCTGTCACGAGATCGTCGGCCGCAAGCGAGATCGCAGATCCGGCTTTCTGCACCGATCGCGAACCACCGGTGATGCGGCCCCGCGGGACCACGTCGGTGTCACCGTGCACGACCTCGATCTGATCGAACGGCACCCCGGTCCGATCGGCGACGAGCATGGCCCATGTCGTGTAGTGCCCCTGGCCGTAGGGCGACGATCCGGTGAGGGCCCGCAGTGAACCATCGGGCTTCAGCTCGACCGCCCCGTATTCCGAACCAGGCATCCCCGCAGTTCGGTCGATGAACGTCGACAACCCGATGCCGAGCTGTTTCGCAGTTCCGTCCGCCCGACGGCGCACCTGTTCTGCTCGCAACTCGTCGTAACCGAGCTCGCCCACCAGGATCTCGAGCGCCTCGTGATAGTCACCGGTGTCATAGAAGACGCCGGTGGGATTTGTGTGGGGGAGTTCGTCTTCTCGCAACAGGTTGAGCCGCCGGATGTGGAGCTGATCCATGCCGATTTCGGCCGCGAAGAGGTCGAC
>CAXMZV010000759.1:0-2182 GCA_964199985.1 Candidatus Ilumatobacter isfjordensis
GTGATGCCGATGCGCTCCGGACCGAGCTGCAGGAAATCGAAGGGACCGAGGCATGGACGAACGTCACGTGGATTGCGCTCGATGACAACCGCCGCCCGCTCGGCTGGGTAGCTGCGGAGTCCAATGAGTCGATGGGGCGGGTGTGGTGGTTTGGCCCGTTCGTTGCCGACGCCAACTCGCCCCTTGCGGAAGCAATCGCCGACGGCATGTTCGCTGTGGCACGCCTCAGGTTCGCTGAGTTTGGGGAGCACGAGCTGGCAGTCGACGCCCGGTCAAGGCTGCTCGGGCGCTTCGCCGAGCGCAACGGATTTCAAGCCGAAGAGGGATCTGCAGCATTGCGCGTGTCAGATCTGCACATCGAGGTGCCGAGCTCATCCGCCGCGATCGTGGCAGCCAACGGGACCGATCCCGATGCGATAGCGCTGCACGACGCGATCTTTCCGGGCACTCACTCGACGGGGGAGTATCTGTTCGGGCTGGCGGACGACCGCCACGATCGCTTTGTCGCTCGTCTTGATGGCGATGTTGTGGGTTACGTCGCGACCGAGTTGCAGCACGACGGATCGCTGTACGTCGACTTCCTCGGCGTCTCCGATGCGTGCCGCGGCCAGGGCATCGGTCGTGCGCTCGCGGCCACAGCAATTCGGGCTCGAGCCGACGACGCAACACACGCCCATCTCACCGTCCGAGCGTCAAACGCAGCCGCACGCCGGCTGTACGCCTCGCTCGGCTTCGTGGAGGACCTGGTGCTGATTCCACATCGCATCGGCTTCACGCTCGACTGACCGGTGAAACGGATCGAGGTCAGATGAGGAGGTCTTTGGCGATGCCGTAGAAGTACTCGGCGGAGAGACCGAGCGACTCGAGATCGATGCGTTCGTCGTTGCCGTGGAAACGGGTGCCGAAGGTAGCGAGGTCCATCTCACCGGAGAAGAGGCCGGCGCCGTAGGCAACGCTGCCGCGTTCGCGGTAGAAACGGGCGTCAGTGCCGCCCACGATCAGGCCGGGAATCAGCTTGGCGCCGGGGTAGGCGATCTGAGTGTGCTTGGTGACGGCATCCCACAGCGGATTTCCCTCGCCGTAGGCGCATTCGGTGGGGTCGGAACTCTGCAGCTCGCTGATCTCGACATGGTCGTAGAGATCGCCGATTGCGTCGCGTAGATGTTGCTCGACGTCGTCCTTGGTGGTGCCCGGAACAGTCCGAATGTCGACGTCGATGTCGATGACGTCCGGGATGGTGTTGGTCTTCTGCCCGCCATGGGCAACGTTGGGGGAGAAGGTGGTGTGGGTGAGCGCATGGCACGTACGCGCCATGCCGGGCGGGAGCGTCTTCAGCGTCTCCCAGATCTTGTCGGACGACTTCATGGCGTCACGGAGCTCGTCAGGCAGACCGAAGGCGTCGACCTGTGCCTCCCAGATGGCATCGATGTGTGCGGACGGTCGATAGTCGGCGATGCGCCGGACGATTTCAGCCGCCTTGATGAGCGCGTTGTCCGAGCCAAACGGCATCGACCCGTGACCCGGTGTTCCTTTCACCCGAAGGCGGCGCCAGGCAATGCCCTTCTCCCCGACATTGACGGTGATGGTGCGGTTGCCATGATCATCAAGGGTTGACCAACCACCGAGTTCGGTCAGGACGTGATCGGCATGCATATCGTCCCAGTGGTGTTCGGCCATCCACTCAGCACCCCAGACGCCGCCGGCTTCTTCGTCGGCCACACCGAAGTAGATGAGATCGCCCTTCGGACGGAACCCTTCGTTGGCGAGTTGGCGGAAGACGACGGCCATCGTGGACGTGAGGTTGAGCATGTCGACGGCGCCTCGACCCCAGACCTCGCCGTCGATGATCTCGGCGGCGAACGGATCGTGTGTCCAGCCGTCGATGTTGACCGGGACCACGTCCGTGTGGCCCATCAGGCACAGCGACGGAGCGTTCGGGTCTGACCCGGCGATTCGTGCGATCATCGAGTCGCGGCCCGGCCGCGGTGTGTACGTCTGGATGTCAACGCCGGTGCCTTCGAGATAGCTGACCAGTAGGTCCGAGTTGCGGGTCTCGTTGCCCGAGTCAGGTGTGCCGTCGTTGACGCACTCGTTGCGGATCAACGCTTGCAGCAGCTCGGTCGACGGTCCGGTGAACTCCGCAGCGTTGGTCATGAGGCGAAGCTACTTCGAAGACTTCGCC
>CAXMZV010000760.1:0-2172 GCA_964199985.1 Candidatus Ilumatobacter isfjordensis
TGCTGTCCGCCACGCAGGCTGACGGTTCTGACGGAGCAGTCCCGCTGGCAGACTGAGCGCCGATGGCAACCCTGGTCTGTTTGCATGCTCACCCCGATGACGAGTGCATCTCGACCGGCGGGACGATGCGTCGCGCTGCCGACGAGGGCCACCGGGTGGTGCTGATCGTCGCAACGAACGGTGAGTTCGGCGAAGTTCCGGACGATCTCGCAGACGGTGAAACGCTCGCGGATCGACGCAAGGTGGAGACCGATGGGTCGGCCGCGGCGCTGGGCATCGCCCGCGTCGTCTGGCTCGACTACCGGGACTCGGGGATGACGGGGTGGGACGGCAACGCTGACCCTGCCTCGTTCCACCAGGCCGACGTGGACGCCGCTGCGCAGCTGGTCGCAGATGTACTCACCGAGGAAACCGCCGACGTCTTCACGCACTACGACTGGCACGGCACCTACGGGCACCCCGATCACGTCAAGGTGAACGTCGTCGGCACACGAGCTGCGGAGCTGGTCGAGCACCCGATGCGGACCATGCAGGCGACGTCGAACCGGGACGCGATGCTCGCGATGTTCGCCGCAGCGAAGGAATCGGGCCTCGAAATGGGTTCACCTGACGCAGACAGCGACGAGGAGTTCGATCCCGGAGGCCCGGCCGATGATGGCAACCCCTTCGGCGAGCCAGAGGACGTGTTGACGCTGTGTGTCGATGTGGGTGATCGGTCCGCTGCGAAGCGGGAGGCGATGCGGTGCCACCGCAGCCAGATCTCCGACTCGTCGTTCTTTCTCGAGATGCCCGACGACGTGTTCGCCATGGCCTTCGGCCGTGAGTGGTTCATCGAGGCCGACCGCACGCCGCCGTACCGCGAGGGTTGGATCTTCGAGTAACCGCCCGCTGGATCGAACGTCTCTGTTCAGGCATTGTCAAGTTCGATTCAGGATCGCGGAGTGTCCGCGTCGGTGCCGTCGGTGTCGTGCATGATTGGCTGATGAGATCTCGACCGGTTCTGAAGATCGCCGTTGCGGCCATTGCGCTCGCGGCCTGCGGCGGCGGTGACTCCGACGGTGCAGCGACGACGCTCCCCGTGATCACGCTGTTACCGACCACGACGGAGGCAGCTCTCTTCGAAGAAGGCGACGGCATTGTGGAGCCTGCCTCGACACCCCCGGCATCGGAGGAATCGACGACGACCGTCGCCGCAGAGGAATCGACGACGACGGCAGTGCCGGCGAGTCCCGAGACCACGACACCGGTGGTCACCGACCCGGCGCCGGTCGAGACCGATCCGGCACCGGCAGGCACTGGCTTCGTGCTCGGCGCTGACGGACTGGGAACCGTGCCGTTCGGTGCTGAGCCCGAGCAGACCATCACCTTCGTCAGCAGCATGCTCGGAGCCCCGACTGCCGACACGGGTTGGCTTGACCCGTTCGAAATCGGGCCGTGCGGTGGCGATCGGATCCGACAGGTGAACTGGGACCAGCTTCAGCTCGAGTTCGGCGACGTGTCGGACGTGGCCGAGGGGCGCGACCACTTCTACGCGTTCTATTACGGCGTCGAAGGGTCGAGCACGCCTGCTCCGGCAGGCCTCCAGACAGCTGAGGGGATCGGCGCCGGATCGACCGTCGCTGACGTCCTCGCGGCATACCCCGGGGTGACGCTGTTGCAAGGTGACGAGTTCGTCGGACCCACCTTCACGGTCAACGACAACCTCTCAGGACGCCTGAGTGGGATCACCGATGCAGACGTCGTCGAGATGATCATCGGTGGTCGTCCGTGCGACGGTTGACGTCAACGCCGTGGGCGTGCTGAACGACCTCCATCGGTGGCTGGCCTGGTTCCTGATCGGGTCCAATGCCGTGGTCGGTGTGTGGGCACTTGCCGCTCAGTATCTTCCGGCGATCCGTCATCGGGTGCTGTGGTGGGCCACCGGCGTCGCTCAGATATCGACGTTCGCGATCGCTGGGGTCGGCGCGCTGATCGTCAATCGACAGGGCGTGGAACTCGACTCCTTTCACGCGCTCTACGGATTCAGCACGATCTTCGCCGTGGCGATTCTTTACAGCTACCGCACCAGCCCGTTCATCGCCGACAAGCTGCACCTGCTCTACGGATGCGGCAGCCTCTTCATCATGGGCCTGGGACTGCGCGCATACTTCCTGTAGTTCACCCGCATGCAGC
>CAXMZV010000761.1:0-2170 GCA_964199985.1 Candidatus Ilumatobacter isfjordensis
CGGTTGACGGACAAACTAACATTTTTACTTGGTGCCTTTGGCATCTTTGTAACAAAATGTTTCCATGTGTGGATCACCAGATCAGCCAGCACTTGATAGCGGACAGTCAAAAAACAACGGGCGCCTGACTAGCGCTCTTTTTTTATACCTGCTCCCCGCCACAAAAGTTCTAACATACATGTTCAGTACAGGTTGTCAGGATTTTGTGTTCACATAATCCTAGGCAACCGACGCACCTTCTCCGGTCCACGGCAGTTCGAGCCGTCCAAATCGCCGGTGAAGCGCCGGTCTGGGCCGATGGCGAGGCGTGCTGCGAGCACATCGTCCACCCCGAGCAGGCCGCCCAGCGGACGAAGGTAGATCTCAAAAGACGCGGACACCAGTACGACGGTGTCACCTGCTGCCTGGTGGCGGTGCAACATCTCCAGGGTGTCCGGCCGAAGCCATGACGTGTGCGCCATCCTCGCGAAGTCCGCAGCGTGGCGCCCGACCTCCTGCACGGGTCTGTCGGCGAAGGCAGCGCGTGCAGCGCGAGCCTTGAGCGCATCCCGATCCCGACGAACGAGCGCTGGCACGGTCTGGCGGGCATCGGTCGTGAGTTGTTGCACCAGGTGCCGAGTGCCGGCAACGCGCCGGAGAAACGGCACGACGCAGTCACGAGTGGTCAGGGTGCCGTCGACATCGAATGCCGCGATGTGAGGCAGATCGCTGGTCACTGCCGGCGAGCGGGGATTGCCTCAAGCGCGTCCCAGAAGTCGGGCCAGCTCTTGGACACGACTCCTGGGTCATTGACCACGATGCCATCGACGACGAGCCCGAGGATGCCGAAGGCCATGCCCAGTCGGTGATCGTGGTGTGTGTCGAGCGTTGCACTGTGTAAGAGGTCGGTCGGGGTAATGAGGAGGCCGTCGTCCTCGACGGCGATATCGGCACCGGTCTTGGCCAACTCGGAGGCGAGATCGCCGAGACGGTCACTCTCCTTCTCGCGGATGAAACCCACTCCGGTGATCCGCGTCGGTGTGACGGCCTGGGTGGCGATCACGGCCATCGTCGGGACCAAGTCCGAGATGTCGGCCATGTCGATTTCGATCCCGCGCAGAGGGGTGTCGCGTCGGCGCATGACGACCGTGTCGTCAGCGCTGACCGTTGCCGCGCAGCCCATTTCGACCAGGACGTCGACGAAACGAGCATCACCCTGCATCGCATTGGCACCCAGGCCACGCACGCAGACGGCGCCCCCCGCCATCGCCGCAGCGGCGAGTGGATAGCTGGCCGACGACGCATCGGGCTCGACCCGATACGCCGAACCGAAGTAGCCGCCTTCGCCGACGTGGACACGGCGGTCGCTCAACTCGACATCGTCAGCGCCGAAGGCTGACATCACCGCCTGCGTGATCTCCACGTAGGGGCGCGATACCAACGACGTGCTGAGCCCGAGCCGAAGGCCACGGCGGATGTACGGCGCGACCAACATCAACGCGGAGACGTACTGGCTCGACACATTGCCCGGCATGACCACCGCGTCAGCCCCGCGCATTGGTCCGGTGACCGTGACCGGCAGATGGCCGGGTTGCTCGCCCGGTTCCAGCTTGGCGCCAAGCGCCATCAAGGAGTCGTGGAGCGGCCCCATCGGCCGGCTGCGCAGTGGCGGGTCTCCGTCGACGAGGTACGGCCCGGGGCCGATTGCAGCCAACGCCGTGATGAACCGTGACGTCGTACCGGCGAGCCGCGTCGGCAGGGTGATGGGGCCAACGGGGAGGTTTCCTGCGCTCCCCATCACGGCACCGACCAGGTTTCCGTCTCGCTGGGAGACGGCGACCGGAATGCCCAGGCGATCGAGGCAGTCGAGCATGGCCGTCGTGTCGTCGCCTGGGGCCACGCCGGTGATCTCACTCTCACCGTCGGCAAGTGCCGCGCAGATCAGTGCTCGATTGGCAATGCTCTTCGACGGCGGCACGACCACGTCGGCAATGACCGGCCCATCAGCCCGACGAACGCGATGGGATTCACTCACGAGAGCGCCTGCACGGACGGCCGGAACCCACGAGCGATCAAGCCGCCACGGAACACTTCAGACGTGGTCTCGTCGATCAGCACGACGGCGACACCGCGATTGCTTTCGGCAACGTGGACCACTTCGAAGTTGGCGATGTTCACGCCGAGTTCGGCA
>CAXMZV010000762.1:0-2163 GCA_964199985.1 Candidatus Ilumatobacter isfjordensis
GGTGTAGCCGGCGAGCACGCCGTTGTCCATCGCCGCTTCGAGGCCCTGTGCCGTCGGGTTGATGTACTCACGCGGGATCTTGCCGCCCGTGATCTTGTCTTCGAATTCGAAGCCACCACCCGGGTTGGGCGCCATGTTGATCTTGACCACGGCGTACTGACCGGTACCACCGGACTGCTTGATGTGGCGGTACTCGACGTTGGTCACTTCCTTGGTGATCGTCTCGCGGTAGGCGACCTGCGGCTTGCCGACGGTTGCCTCGACGCTGAACTCACGCATCATGCGGTCGACGAGCACCTCGAGGTGCAGTTCGCCCATGCCCGAAATGACGGTCTGGCCGGTCTCATGGTCGGAGCGGATGCGGAACGTCGGGTCCTCGTCAGAAAGCGACTTGAGGGCCTTGCCCAGCTTCTCCTGGTCGGACTTCGTCTTCGGCTCAATGGCGACATGGATCACCGGCTCGGGGAATTCCATCCGCTCGAGGATGATCGGGTCGGAGCGATCGCAGAGTGTGTCACCGGTGGTGACGTTCTTGAAGCCGAGGCCGGCAACGATGTCGCCGGCCATGGCCACGTCGAGATCTTCGCGCTGGTTGGCGTGCATCAGCAGGATGCGGCCGAGGCGTTCGCGGTCTTCCTTGACGGAGTTGTAGACCTCTTCGCCCTTGCTGATCTCGCCGGAGTACACACGGAAGTAGGTGAGCTTGCCGAAGGGATCGGCGACGATCTTGAAGGCGAGCGCCGCGAACGGCTCGTTGATGTCGGCCTTGCGGTAGACGTCGATCTCTTCGCCGCCCTTGGTGATGGTGCCGTGCGCCGGCGGAATGTCCATCGGGCTGGGCATGAAGTCGACGACGGCGTCGAGCATGGGCTGGACACCCTTGTTCTTGAAAGCCGAGCCGCAAAGGATCGGAACGAAGTCGAAGGCGAGCGTGCCTTTGCGGATAGCGGCCTTGATGGCGTCTTCGGAGATCTCTTGACCGTCGAGGTAAGCGTCCATGAGGGCTTCGTCCTGCGTGGCGATGGTTTCCATCATCGCTTCGCGGTACTCAGCGGCCTGGTCGACCATGTCCTCGGGAATGTCGGTCTCTTGCCAGGTGGCACCGAGCTCTTCGTTGTCCCAGATGAGCGCCTTCATCTTCACGATGTCGACGAGACCTGCGTACGCCTTGACGGCCTCGGCGCCACCAGCGCCTATTGGCAGTTGGATGACGAGCGGGTTGGCCTGGAGGCGCTCGATGACCATCTCGACCGTGCGGTAGAAGTCGGCGCCGATGCGGTCCATCTTGTTGACGAAACACATGCGGGGCACGTTGTAGGTGTTGGCCTGACGCCACACGGTCTCGGTCTGGGGCTCAACGCCGGCGACCGAGTCGAACACGGTGACCGCGCCGTCGAGCACGCGCAGCGATCGCTCGACCTCGATGGTGAAGTCGACGTGGCCCGGGGTGTCGATGATGTTGATGCGGTGGTCGTCCCACACACAGGTGGTGGCAGCGGAGGTGATGGTGATGCCGCGCTCTTGCTCCTGGGCCATGTGGTCCATGGTCGCTGCGCCGTCGTGCACTTCACCGATCTTGTAGCTCTTGCCGGTGTAGTAGAGGATGCGCTCGGTCGTGGTGGTCTTGCCGGCATCGATGTGCGCCATGATCCCAATGTTCCGGGTGCGCTCCAGGGGAAACTCTCGCTTGGCCATCTTCTACTTCACTTCCATCTCAAAGGGCGTCGTCACGCAGCCGGCCGATGTTCGGGAGCTGCGCTTTCGGGGGGTCTTCGTCTCGTGCATGCGTGCACAAGGCCGTTGAGTGTAGCGCCGAGATTCGCCCTGCAACCTCTGGGTCACAACACTTCCGGACACTGATGCGCCGGGTCGGGATGGCGTCGAGACGAAGCGCCGAGGCGTCAGCCGATCGAGTTGAGCAACTGCGTCAGCGTCATGCCGCTCGCAGGGGCTGCAACGAGGGTGACGAGCGAACGATCGAGCGGTGCGGGATTGTTGTTCCAGACCTGTGTGATGGTGGCGCCGTCGGTGCCCCCCGGGTCGTCGCTCGGGTAGTAGGCCACTGTCGTCGGGCCATTGTTTCGGGCTTGGTCGATTGCGCTTGCGATCGAGGCAGCCGATGCGTTGTTGAGGTTGACGAACGTCACCCGCTGCGTTCCTGGC
>CAXMZV010000763.1:0-2144 GCA_964199985.1 Candidatus Ilumatobacter isfjordensis
GGGTCTGACACTGTTCATCAGCGATGTGAACGACATGGCGTCTGCTCTGCAGGTTGTCGACGATCTCGCCGAGGCCGTCAAGTGCCAGGCGGCGCCAGGCGTCGCTCACGTCGTGGAGCCACTCGGCCTCAACGTCTTCGTGCCGATCTGGCGTCGACCCTGGATGTCCATCAATCGCCAGACGTACGGCGCGTCGCTGCTCGATCATCTTGGATGCACTCTTGTCACCGCGGATCTCGACGCCGCCTACCCCGAGGTGACACTCGACGACGTGGCAAATTGGGCACCAGACATTGTTGCGGTACCAAGCGAACCGTACGAGTTCACTGACGAGCACCTTGCCGAGCTGCAGGCCGCATCGCCATCATCGACGGTGGTGCGTGTGGACGGTCAGGATTTGTTCTGGTGGGGGAGCCGCACACCCGACGCGATCGCCAGGCTCCACCACACGCTCGGAACGGCCCAGCAAACAATCCCGAAGAATCTGCTCAGCTGATTCGACGGGCACCATCGGAGGCGGTGACGACCCAGCCGTCGGTGAGCGCACCGGGTTCGCAGATCGCGACGATGCAACCGCCGAACCCGCCACCGGTCATCCGAGTGCCGAACACGCCAGGCAGTCCGTTGATCTCAGCGACGGCGGCGTTCATCTGGGCGGTCGACACGTCGAAGTCGTCGCGAAGGCTGGCATGCCCTTCGGTCATGATGCGGCCGGCTTCGACGTAGTCGCCTGCAGAGAGAGCAACAGCGAAGTCGCGCACGCGCTGATTTTCGGTCACGACGTGGCGGGCACGACGTTTGGCCAACCCATCGGAGATGCGCTCGACATCATCGAGGGAGGCAAGACGGAGTGGCCCGATCTCGGCCTCGGCTTGTGTGCATTCGGCAACTCGGGCGGCGTATTCGGAGCCCTCCAGGGTGCGGTGAGCGATGAACTTGACGACGACGTCGATATCGCCGGGCACGACGTGGAGCGTCACTTCGAGGCTGTGGCAGTCGATGAGGGTGGCGTGGCCGGCAACACCGGAGGCGATCGAGAGCTGATCCATGATCCCGGTCGGGACACCGGTCGCTCGATGCTCGGCGCGCTGCGCGGCCTGGGACAGCTCGAGTGGGGTTCCGTCGAAACCCAGTGCCAGCCCGACCGCACACTCGAGCGCCGCGCTCGACGACAGACCGGCGCCGGCAGGAATGTCTGACACGATGTGGCCGCGCAGCCCGCTGGTGGCACCGATTTCGCTCGCCATTGCCGCGATGTACGAACCCCAGTGGGGCTCGACGGAGGCGACATCACCCTCAAAGGGAACCGGGACTGACAGCGGTCCGGGAGCGTCGTCCGAGGTCAGCTCGATAGTGCCGTCCTGGCGTGTGAAGGTGAGCGTCGTGCCGCGATCAATCGCCATGGGGAAGACGAGTCCGCCCGTGTAGTCCGTGTGCTCGCCGATCAGATTCACTCGGCCGGGGGCGTGCACGCGCAAGGTTTCAGACACGCTGAGAACGTAGCGGCTCGATTCTGCAACACTGCGCCAATGCCACGCGCTGCACTTCCATCCGGAATCGAACTCGAGTACGCGACGTTCGGCGACGCAGGCCACCCGACGTTGCTGCTGGTCAACGGCTACACGAGCCAGATGATCGTCTGGGGGCAAGTGCTGCTTGATGCGTTCGTCGCACAGGGGCTCCACGTTGTCATCTATGACAACCGTGACGTCGGGCTGTCCAGCAAGCTCGACGGTCAGCTCACCGATCCGATGGAGGTTGTCCAGGCGGTGATTGCCGGGGAGTCGATCGACGTGCCCTACACACTGAGTGAGATGGCTGCCGATGGCATGGGTCTGCTCGACCACCTCGGCATCGAGCAAGCGCACATCGCTGGCGTGTCGATGGGCGGAATGATCGTCCAGACGATGGCGATCGAGCATCCGGCACGGGTGGCCAGCTTGACGTCGATCATGAGCAGTCCTGGCGACCCGAAGGTCGGGCAACCCTCGCCCGAGGCCCGCGACGCACTGCTTGCGCCGCCGGCGACGGAACGTGACCAGTACATCGCCGACTCGGTCCGGGCCAAGGTCTGGCTGTCGACGAAGTACTACTCCGAAGAGGAGACCAAGCAGCGATCCGCTCGTCAGTTCGATCGCATCTTC
>CAXMZV010000764.1:0-2133 GCA_964199985.1 Candidatus Ilumatobacter isfjordensis
GCAACGGTTCACAAGGTCGAGAGCCGGCGGGTCCGTGGAAACCGTTCCATGATCAACGTGACGGTCGGTGACGACTCGGGACGTCTGCGGGTGACCTTCTTCAATCAGCCGTGGCGCGCCCGGCAACTCACCGAGGGCACCGAGGTCGTGCTGTTCGGCAAAGCCGAGGATTTTCGGGGGTCGTTGCAGATGACCTCGCCGGTCGTCGACTTGATCGGTGATCAGACCGGCCGCATCGTGCCCGTGTATCCGCAGTCCGAGAAGTCCGGACTCGCCAGCGCCGACCTGGCCCGCTGGATCGCCGAGGCGTTACGCCGTACCAAACCACGTTCGATCGAAGATCCGCTGCCGACGTCGGTACAGAAGCAACACCAACTCATCGACCGGATGACTGCAGTCGAGGGAATCCACGAACCCGAATCGATGGCCGACGTCGGACAAGCCCGTCGCCGACTCGTGTTCGACGAACTCTTCGCTATTCAGCTCGAACTCGTGATGCGCCAGCGGGAGCGGGCCGAGACCGCTATCGGAGTCGATCACAACGCAACGGGCACGCTGACGAAGGACCTCCTTCACGCCTTTGGCTTTCCGCTCACCGGAGCACAAGAGCGTGTCATCGACGAGATTGTCGAAGACATGCATCGACCACACCCGATGCACCGCTTGTTGCAGGGTGACGTGGGTTCGGGAAAGACGTTGGTTGCGCTCTGGGGTCTTCTTTCGGCCATCGAGGGCGGGCTCCAGGGTGCGCTCATGGCTCCGACCGAGGTGCTCGCCGAGCAGCACTATCTCGGATTGCGGGAGCTACTCCATGGATTGACGGTCGACGACACCGTGTCGTTACTTCCGGAGCGCCCGCTCCGGGTTGAGCTTCTCAGCAACAGCGTCGCAACCGCAGATCGGCGAAGGATTCTTGCGCAGACGGCCTCGGGTGAAGTCGATTTACTTGTCGGAACTCACTCGCTGATCCAGGAGACCGTGCAGTTCTTCAACCTGGGATTTGTTGTCATCGACGAGCAGCACCGTTTCGGCGTTGAACAACGGGCGGTTCTCCGCGAGAAGGGACCGGGCGAGAAGGAGCCCGACGTGCTCGTCATGACCGCAACACCGATCCCTCGGACAGCTGCAATGACCGTGTATGGCGATCTCGACGTCAGTGTGCTCGACGAGCTGCCGCCAGGGCGAACGCCCATCACGACAACGTGGGCGGCCGGGCCTCTCGAAGAGGAGATGATGTGGAAGGCGGTTCGCGACGAAGTTGCCGATGGCCGGCAGGCCTACGTCGTGTGCCCGCTCATCGATGCCTCGGAA
This sequence comes from Candidatus Ilumatobacter isfjordensis, assembly GCA_964199985.1. Lineage (GTDB taxonomy): Bacteria > Actinomycetota > Acidimicrobiia > Acidimicrobiales > Ilumatobacteraceae > Ilumatobacter_A > Ilumatobacter_A isfjordensis. The sequence goes on from CAXMZV010000764.1 coordinate 1,312, forward strand.
AAGATGGAGGTCCGATCGGCTACGGAAACATACGAGGAACTGGTGGGTGGAGAACTTCACGATCTGCGGGTGGCCCTTCTGCACGGCCGCATGAACAGTGCCGACAAAGAGTCGGTCATGGCTGCGTTTCGTGCCGGCGAAACCGACGTTCTGGTTGCCACGACGGTGATCGAGGTCGGGGTCGACGTGGCCAATGCAACCGTTATGGTCGTTCTTGATGCTGGGCGGTTCGGAATCGCTCAGCTGCATCAGCTGCGCGGACGAGTCGGCCGTGGCGCACACGCGTCGACATGCTGGTTGGCGGGCGAGGCAACCACACCCGATGGCGAGGCGCGAATTGCTGCAATCGTTGCTTCAACCGACGGTTTCGAGCTGGCGGAGATCGACCTCGAACTGCGCGGCGAAGGAACGATCATGGGCGAGCGCCAGAAGGGCCGCAACGATCTCCGACTTGCATCTCTGCGCCGCGACAAGGAAACGGTCGTGCTGGCTCGACAAGTTGCGATCGATCTACTCGACGCCGGACATGAGGCTCTGCCTCGTCTCATCGAGGACAGTCGCGTCCTCTTGGGCGACGACGACACCGATTTTCTGCTCAAAGGCTGAAACGGTAAGTCACTGCTACTTCAGCACGTCCCAGAGATGATGAACGGGGTCGTGGAGGAGGTACCGGGCGAAGCTGTCGACGGTGAATGCGGCTCCATCGCTGCGGAATCCGGTTCGGTTCCAACCATCGTTGCTCACCCCTTCGAATCGGGAAGCAAGTTGTTCGGCCCATTCGACCAGCTCCAGCGACACGGTCGTCGGCGTTGCGTTGCGATA
>CAXMZV010000765.1:0-2118 GCA_964199985.1 Candidatus Ilumatobacter isfjordensis
GGTCTTCGAGCAGGGAGACGACGGCGACGCCTTTTATATCGTCGTGCAGGGCGCGGTGCTCATTAGTCGGGGTGTGACCAAGCTGGCCACGCTCGGATCGCGAGAGGGGTTTGGCGAGATGTCGATTCTGGACCGGGAGTCGCGCTCGGCGACCGCCACGGCCACGGAAGACACGACCCTACTCGCGCTCGACCGCGACTCCTTCGATCGCGTGATCGAACAGAATCCTGTAGTCGCACGAGGGGTCTATCGCGTACTCACCGAGCGCCTGCGCAATACGCTCGCGCAGGTCGCTGCTGGTTGAGCCGGAACAGTTGGTCTAGCGCTTACCGAAGATCCAGCTGAGAACGAGCTGAACGACGCGCTTAGCGATTGTAATCATGCTGTCTCCTACGGGTCCCAGGTGCGGGCGGTTTCGGATTCGGCCCGAGGGCTTTGGTATCTCAGATTCGGATGTTCCGAAGCCTCAGGCTGTTGCCCACGACACTAACCGAACTGAAGGCCATAGCGAACGCGGCGAGGATCGGGTGCAGCGATCGTAGCATCATCGGCAGGAACGTCAGTGAGAAGAGCGCGCCCGCCGCGATCGGGATGAGCGCTGTATTGTAGAAGAACGCCCAAAACAGGTTCTGCTCGATCGTCTTCATCGTGCGCGCGCTCAGAGCGAGCGCTTCGGGCACGGCGCGAAGATCGCCGCGCATGAGCACCACGTCGGCGGTCTCCATAGCAACGTCGGTGCCCGTGCCGATCGCGATGCCCACATCCGCGAGCGCGAGCGCAGGGGCGTCGTTGATGCCATCACCAACCATAGCGACCGCCCCCTCCACCTCTTCCTGGAGTTGGCGTACGACGTCTGCCTTGTCGCCAGGAAGCACCTCGGCGCGCACCTCCTCGATGCCAACCTCCTCGGCGATGCTCTCGGCGACCCGTTGGTTGTCGCCGGTGAGCATGACCACGCGAAGGCCCCGCCCGCGCAGCACACGGACCGCTTCGACCGATCCCTCCTTCACGGCGTCCGCTACGCCGATCAGTCCGACCGTGCGCCCAGCGACAGCGACCCAGAGCGGCGTGCGAGCATCCGCTTCGATCGCCGCAGCCCGAGCGAGCCACTCCTGGGGAAGGGCGCCCAATCGTTCGGCCAGCAGCGCCCGTGTGCCCACGAGAACTGTCTCGCCATCGATGCTCGCCGTCACGCCGCGACCCGGGATCGCCTCGAACGCACTCGGCTCAACGGTCGAGATCCCTCGCTCCCGAGCTTCGGAGACCACGGCTCGGGCCAAAGGATGTTCACTACGGGCCTCGGCGGATGCCGCCACGCCGAGGAGCTCACCTTCTGTGATTCCGTCGACGACGATGTCCAGCACGGCCGGCTCACCGCGCGTGATCGTGCCGGTCTTGTCGAGCACGACCACCTCGATATCGCGAGCACGTTCCAGCGCTTCCGAAGTACGGAAGAGCACACCTCTGCCGGCGGCGCGCCCCGTACCCGCCATCACGGCCGTGGGGGTGGCCAGACCGAGCGCGCACGGACATGCGATCACCAACACCGCCACCATGCGAATCAACGAATCCGCAAAGCCGGCGCCGACGCCCACCCACCAGATAACAAAAGTGAGGGACGCGATCAGGATGACCACGGGCACGAACACCCCGGCCACGCGGTCGGCGAGTCGCTGGATGGGCGCTTTGCTTCCCTGGGCCTCCTGCACCATGCGGACGACCTAAGCGAGTGCTGTATCGGCACCCACGCGGGTCGCACGCATGCGGAACGCCCCCGTGCGATTCACCGTACCCCCGGCCACCTGGTCGCCCGGTGACTTGTCGACAGGGAGACTCTCCCCCGTCAGCATGCTTTCGTCTACCGCCGAAGCCCCATCCTCCAGTAGGCCGTCGACCGGGACCCGATCTCCCGGCCGGACCAAGAGGAGGTCGCCGACCAGCACGGCTTCGATCGGCACCTGCTCCTCACCGACATCCGTGACCCGCACGGCAACAGCCGGACGCAGCTCCATCAATTCCCGAATCGCTGAACCGGTCTCTCCCTTCGCTCGAACCTCCAAGAGCTTGCCGAGCTTGATCAGGGTGATGATCAACGCCGCGGTCTCGAAGTAGACGTGC
>CAXMZV010000766.1:0-2113 GCA_964199985.1 Candidatus Ilumatobacter isfjordensis
CGTCCCCGAGGATCGCCGCTCGTCGGGCTTCTGGATCGGCAACATGATTCCGACCGTCATCGACCACGACATCGACGCCGCCCGAGCCCGGAACCGCAAGACGCTGCAGGGCTATGTGGCGCTCCCCAACTATCGCAACTACTGGATCGACGCCGGCTACGAAGCAGAGATGGAAGCTGTTGCCACAGCACTCGCCGCACGCGACAAAGACGCGGTGTTTGCGGCGATGAGCGACGAGTGGCTCGACGACTGCACGCTGTCGGGCTCGGCGGATCGCGTTCGCGATGGCCTCGAGGCGTGGTTCGATGCAGGTGTGACCGCCCCGATTCTGGTGCCCTCGTCGACCTCGGGCGGCCAAGTCAAGGCATTCGCTGAACTGTTCGAAACGTTCAGCTGAGGCCGACCCTCAGCGGACGAAGCCTCAGATCTGCAAGCCGGTTGTTGCGCCGCCATCGACGAGGATGTTGGCGCCCGTCACGAAGCTGGCGCGATCGCTGACAAGAAATGCGACCACGTTCGCGATCTCTTCCGGAGTACCGAGCCGACGGAACGGGTTCTGCTTGATGGTCGCGTCCCAGAGCTTGCCGCCTTCCTTGCGGGCGTCGTCCCAGACACCTCCCGGAAACAGGATGTCGCCGGGCGAGACGACATTGGCCCGGATCCCACGTCGTGCGACCTCGAACGAGAGCGACTTCACCATGCTGACCGTCGCTGCCTTCACTGCCGCGTAGGCCGCAATCCGTGGCGCACCTGTGCTGGCAGCCCGTGAGCCGATGCAGACGAGGTTGGCGCCCGCGTGGTCCTCCATCTTGCCGAGCGCAGCTCGCAGCAGTTCGTCGGTACGCACCAGGTCGACATTGACCGATGCACTCCAATCCGGGCCCGCCATCGCCGACACGTTCGAGACGAGGATGTCGAGCCCACCCATCTGTTCAGTCGCCCACTCGACCAGAGCTGTCGGGTCCCCCTCGACCGCCATGTCGGTCGCTCGGTGATGCACCTGACCGAACGCCGAGAGCTCGTCGGCTGCCGCTGCCAGCCCCTCAGCGTTCCGGGCACAGATCGTGACGATCGCACCTTCCCGCAGGAGTGCTTCGGTGATGCCGCGACCAATGCCCTTGCTGCCGCCCGTGACGAGAATTCGCTTGCCAGTGAGTCCAAGATCCATCGGGCCAACGTAGGCGGACACCCGCGCTGTGGAGCCGTCGGACTCGCCGACGACTCCTCACGCGGCCACAGGCTGGCTGCCTCCGAGTTAGGGAAGCATCTGCCAGATCCCCTGCTCGAGCGTTCCCGGCACGAACAGATTTTCCGATTGGGCGAAGAACGCCAGGTAGTCCGGATCGGTCTCGAGTGTCTGCTGATCGTTGGCAAGTTGATCGAGCGATTCGGAGAATCCGACCCACGCCAAGCCAGCCCGATTGCCCGTCATGGCGGTCATGACACCAAGGGCGTTGCCGGTCTTCTTCTCGACGAAGTCGGCGACTTCGATCGCAAAACCCATCGCTCCGACAACAGCCGGCATGTGCATCATGGCCGTGTTGACCGTCACGTAGGAGCCTCGTGGCGCTGGCGGCTTGACGATTTGCGCGATCGTGTCCTGCACCGACGTCAGAACGTCGCCGCTCCTTCGTACGATCGATTGGATCACGGGATCTTGGCTTGCCGCCGCACGCATCGCCTCGTACTGGCCGAGCGTCTCGAACGCGCTCGACAGGGTGACCGCTGAAGGGTCACCGCCGACGGCGACTGACACGGCGTAGCTGCCGCCGTGTTCGCTGTTGAGGCGATCCCTCGCCGCAGCGGTCATCTCGAGCGCATCTTGCATGCGCGACATGTCGACGGTCATGTTTCTGAATAGCTGGTACATGTTCTGGGTCCCTCTCATGGTGAAGCAGTCACGTGCGTGCCTGCATCTCCCCCACGGCCACCGTACGCTCGCGTTCACGAACGCACAAGGGTGATGACACCCCCGCTGTCAGCAGCCGCGTCAGGCGTCGGAGCGCGGCGTCGGCGTGAAGCGCACGTTGAGATGCTTGATGCCAGTGACCAGCGGAATGCCGGCGACGTCGAGCGGCACGGCGTCGCCAACCACCTCGATGTCGGGCAGGCG
>CAXMZV010000767.1:0-2109 GCA_964199985.1 Candidatus Ilumatobacter isfjordensis
GGTCAACGGTGTCGCAGTCGGTGAGGTCGAGTTCGGTGGCCTCGGCGCGGCCGTCGCCACAGCGACAGTCCCGGAGGGAGTACTCGTCGAGGGCCTGAACACGGTCAGCGTGACGGCGGAAACGCTCCCTGGCATGCCGTTCGACTGGATCAAGCTCGACCGAGTGGAACTCTCGTACACGCGCCAAATCGTTGCAGTCGACGGCACTGCTGCCTTCACGGCATCGGCAGACCGCATCGTCGTCTCCGGGCTCACTTCCCTCGGCGTCGAGATTCTGCGATATGACGACAACGGCGACGCAGCCCGTGTTCGCCGCAAGAAGTTGATCGAAGAGATCGATGGAACGTTCACGATCTCCTTCGCCGGGACTGGCGCCGAGGCGTCGTACATCGTGACTCAGATCGACAGCCTCGTCACGCCCGATATCGCTGCAGCGAGAACTCCGTCGGGCCTGCTTGACGGGTCGGCCGACCTGCTGATCATCTCGCACTCCGCCTTCAGTGATCATCTCGGTGATCTTGTTGCGGCACGCGAGGCCCAGGGCCTGGCCGTCAAGGTCGTCGAGGTCGAAGATCTCTATGCGGCCTACACCGGCGAAGTGTTCGATCCCGCAGCTATCTCGGCGTACATCGCCGACGCGGCCACTGCGTTCGGTGACCCGGCCGTGCTCCTGGTCGGGGCGGACACCCGGGACTACCGCAACTACGGCGGCAGCGACTCCATCGCCTTCATCCCGACGATCTACGGCGATGTCGGTGTTGGCTCGGTCGTCTGGTCCCCGCTCGACCCGGCGTACGTCGACCTCGACAATGACCTGGTGCCCGACCTGGATCTCGGTCGGTTCCCCGTCCGTAACCTCGTCGAGTTGGAGAACGCGATCGACAAGGCGATCAACTACACGCCCGACAACAACGCTCTCGTGGCCTCGGAGGCCGGCTTCGGCGACGTCGCCGATGAAATCGCAGCGTCACTGCCTACGGACACCAACGTGACGACGGCCCACCTCGACGACCTCAGTGTCGCCGACGCACGCTCCGTCCTGCTGGACGGCATCAACGACGGCGCCGGTTTGACCGTGTTCTTCGGGCACTCCTCGACCGATCAATGGACGGCCGAGGGCCTCCTGGCGACCGCTGATGCGGCCGATCTCACCAACACCGAGGACCCGTCGATCGTCATCCAATTCGGTTGCTGGAACACGTACTTCTCAGATCCGACCCAGCAGAGCCTCGGCTCGGCGCTGTTGACCGAGCAGGGAGGAGCCTCGGCCGTCCTGGGTGCGACAACGCTGACCAGCAGCGTGCACGACGCGATGTTCGGTCCGAGCTTGATGGATGCGGTGTCCACTTCAGCTACAATTGGCGAAGCACTGACCGCAGCAAAGCAAGATTTCGCTTCGTCGATATCGGCACCCGACATCACGATGGGCTGGACCTTGCTAGGCGACCCCACCACTCCTCTCGACTGACACTGTGACTGACCCCCGAATCCGTAGACGAACCATGCTGAAGGCCGCGAGCGCGGCTGGCATTGTGTGGGCATCGCCTGCACTTGACTCGGTGACGGCACATGCCGCCGGAACCTGCACCAGTGCCCAGTTCGACGCAGCACAGGGCGCAGAGGCAACCACGGCCCCGTCTGCCGACGCCGCCATCCTCGATTCGGGCTGCAGCCCACTCCCCGGGTGTGGCCCGAGCGGTTCATCGAGCATGTGCACCTGTTCGTTCAGCGTTGGCCAGCCAGCGGTCACGTCGGGCAGTTGGTCAGGGTTGACCTACACCAACATGACCTGCAAGATCATTGCTGGACAGGCGCGGGCTTACGACCTGACGCAATCGGGTTGCGGCAACCGATGGATTTGCGTCTCCGGAATGGTTTCTGGTACCGGTGCGTCGGTGTCGTTCCCCGCAGCACCGGCCGGTTACACCTACTGGAAGTTCCGCATGGTCCTGTGCTGCTGAGCAAGTAGCACCCCGTCCGTCCCGGACCGCATCGCATCGAATGTCCGTCTCCGCTCTTCCTCTTTGGCGCAGCGGCGTCATCTTCTGTCGCGTCGGTTCCGAGGGCGTGCTGTTCAATCCCGCAGACGCGCGAACCCACCGATTGAAC
>CAXMZV010000768.1:0-2107 GCA_964199985.1 Candidatus Ilumatobacter isfjordensis
CAAGGTAACGGTGGTGTTCCAGCAGTCAGGTGCCTCTTCTCGGGCACGTTGACGGCCACGCCGCCGGCCAACAACTCAACGAACAATTACAGCCTTGTGCTCAACCAGTCATCGCCGCCCACCGGGCTGCCGGCTTGCTGACGCCGCAGCATCGGCGGTCTCCTCGGCAGAGCAACAAGCCTTGTCGCCGTGCAGAGCGGAGATGAATCGGGGGCATCGATCGCCGTCGACGCTGCTGCAGATGTTGCACCGGACCGGCCGCTCGTCGAGGTGAACTCAAGGGGGTCCGTGAGGTGCGTCGATCCCGTTGCTGGGATGGGCTTGAATCAGTCGACCGGGCCGAAGCTCGATGCTGGATTCCTGGTTGACGCTCTCACGGACCCACTTCCATGATCGCGCCGGAGCGTTCGATACACAAGGCCTCCGACCAGGTAATTTGCGGTCAAGTGGTCTGAACGGCGGCCGACCGTTCGCACAGGTCGATGATCTCGCGCATCCAACCGATCCAGGCTTCTTCGAATCGGATCCCACATGCAAGTGCAAGTGACGGGCCGATGTGCTCGCCCCATTTCGTTGGGCCAGAGGTCACTGCCGTACTCCAGGTCGGCAACCGCCCGGTACAGCGCAAGTCGTTCCTCGTGCTCGGCAAGGTGCGCGGAGAGCACGGCGTGGGCGGTGGCCGGGTCGGTCTGGCCGAGGGCGAACACTCGCAGTGCAGTGGGGTCGCGGTGGCCGGTCATCGGGATGGGCGTCGTTGCCCACTCCGCGAGATCGGTGTGGCCAGCATTGGTGAGGGTGTAGACGACCTTGTTCGGCTTGCCGGACTGCGGGATCTCCTCGCCGACGATGAGACCGCCATCGTTGAGCTTCTTGAGCTCGCCGTAGGTCTGGCTGTGGCCCGCTGGCCAGCAGAATCCGACGCTGCCACCAGCGGGCTTGGTGAGGTCGTAGCCCGACATCGGCTCGGCGTCGAGCAGAGCGAGGAGCGCGAACTTCAGCATGGGGAAGGAGGGGAGGGGCTTACGGCAGACGAGTGATGATCGTGCTGGTCATCGACTCGAGCAATCCGATGTCTCCCTCGTCGACCGGTCCAGCGATGACGAGCACGCCGTCGTGTTCGGCCTGCACGAATCGTTCGAGCTCGACGTAGGCCCGGTCACCGACTCCTGCGAGCTCGCGGTATTCAGCGTCCTCGCGGGCTGCAGCGATCTCCACCTGGGCATCCCAGTCGTGGTCGGTCTGGAGCGTGACGCTGAAGAAGTCAGCGGTGCCGTCGCCCCACTGGCACACCGAGAGTGATCCTTCGATTCCGGCGAACCGAGCCGTGGCCGGCAGCTCGCCCGTGAGTTGTTCGACCTCGTCGTCCGACAGCAGTGTGCACGCGTCGGGCAGGGCCTCGACTGCGGCGGCGTCTTCGCTGCTCGACGAGTCGCTGCCGCACGCCGACATGGAGACTGCGGCGATTGCAGCGAGAGAGATGAACGTCGAGCGCATAGTCCAAGTTTGACATAGGTCTGGATCGGATCCTCCGTGTTTTCCTGCGGATCTGGTCACACTGCCGCCGGTATGCTCCATCGCTCAGTACGGGCGCATAGCTCAGTTGGCTAGAGCGCTGCCTTTACATGGCAGATGTCGGGGGTTCGAGTCCCTCTGCGCCCACCGATCTCACACCAGCTGATGCGGGTGGTCGCGTGTCCGGGTACGTTGACGACCGTGAGTGATGTCGAGCGATCTGGTTGGCCGTTCTGGCTGCACCAGATCGGCGAATACGTCATCGCGGCCGCACTCATCGCCAGCGCCTGGTACAGCCCGAGCCCATGGTTCAGGCGGTCCTCGGGTCGCTCATCATGATCAATGCCGCGGTCGCCGACGGTCCGGCTGGAGCGTTCCACCTGATCGGTCGCACGATCCACAAGTGGATCGACGTGGCAATCATGGTGCTCCTGCTCGTCGCTGCGTTCCAGGGGTGGGTCGACGTGAACACCACCGGACGGATCGCGTTGCCGTTCATGTCCGCAGCGATGCTCGTGCTCTGGCTCCGCACCGACTTCGACGACTAGCGGCAGGCGGAAGACGTGGGTGATCTGCCCGCCGATACCCGGTGCCC
>CAXMZV010000769.1:0-2101 GCA_964199985.1 Candidatus Ilumatobacter isfjordensis
CGGTAGGTCATGTGAGCTCCTTGAGTGCGATTGAGAGTTGTGCGGTCGCGTCGACCAGATCCGTGGCCACCGCGGCCACGTATCGGTCCGGGCGCACGACAACCACCTCGGCATTGGCCAGCAGACCGGGGTACGAGTCACGCGCGTCGGTCGTGACCTCGGCACCCAGTTCGTGCCAGAGAGCCGGGACATCGCCGGCGGCACCTGCCCACAGGACGCGCCAGCCGTCTCCGAACGGCACCGGATCGTCAACGGCGGCTGGGAAGACAGCGCCGATGCCGGGGTGATCACCAGCGAATGCGGAGCCGGTCAGTTTCGGAAAGGGGCGTTGGCCGTACCCAGACTCGAGCGCCGCGGCCCCGTCATGAGCGATCGCCTGAATGAGCATGCCGGCGTCGACTGCGTGCACGACTTGGTCGGCCGCGTGCGGGCGGCGTTCCTCGTCGTACGTATCCAGCGCGGCGTCGTCGAGCTGGCCGGACGACACAGCGGCCAGCTTCCACGACAGATTCTCGGCGTCGCGCATACCGGTGCACATGCCCTGCCCGTTGAACGGCGGCATCTGGTGTGCGGCATCACCGGCCAGGAAGACCGGCCCGTCCCTGAACGTGGCTGCGACGTTCGCATGAAACCGATAGACCGCAGCGCGCGTCACTTCGATCTGATCGGGCGTGCCCCAGGGCGACAGCAATTGAGCAATCGACTCGGGTGGGAGCACGTCCTCGCGTTGCTCGTCGGGTCGCAGTTGGAACTCCCAACGGCGATGCAGACCCGGTCCCGGCACGAACGTGCAGACACGGTCCGCGCTGCAGTGCTGGCGTGCGACGCGAGGCAGCGGAAGATCCGGATCGCGCAACATCGTGTCGATGACGAGCCACGTCTGATCGAAGCCCTGGTCGATCATCGCGATGCTGCGCAACGAGCGGACCGTGCTCTTGGCCCCGTCTGCCGCAATGACCCACCGCGCGGTCATCGATGTGTCGGCACCGTCGTCGCGAACGTCGACTCGAACCCCAACGCCGTGGAGATCGGTGAGTGCCATCGCTTCGAGCCCGAGGCGCATGTCGACGCCAGCTGCCACAGCCGCCTCGCGCAGGTTGCGTTCGAGTGAAGGTTGGTCGAACGTGACCATGGGCGGGTGACCGAGTGCGCCGACCGTGCCGAGCGGCAACTCGATGCCGACCACACGATTGCCTTCACCGTCGACAAATTCACCGCCGGGAAGTTGCGTTGAATAGGTCTGGAACTCATCGATGAGGCCGGCGCGAGCAATGAGGTCTTGCACCTCGTCGTCCATGCCGATGGCCCGCGGGAGCGGGTACACCTCGGTCGAGCGATCGATCGCGATGACGCTCAGCCCACGCTGCGCGCAGCGCAACGCCGCCATCACCCCGACAGGACCACACCCGATGACGAGGACATCGATGTCCCGCTGATCGCTCACAGCGCTGCGTAGTCGAGCAACGACTCGACGGACTCACCCGAGGCTCGCCGCGCGACGTAGTCGTCGGGGTCGAACTTGATGCCGATCGGGTTCGCAGCGAACACGTCGCTCGCCATGAACGCCTCAGCTTCAGCTGGGTTCATGGCGTCGACCTGCAGTTCGACCTGGTTGCCGTCCGGGTCTGCGTAGTACATCGACAACGTCATGCCGTGGTGAATCGGAGCGATCGGCGTGATTCCCTGCTTGGCCAACCGCTCGTACGTTGAGAGGAGCGCGTCGAGATCGGCATGGGTGAACGCAACATGCTCGAGGCCGGCCGACTTCCGATCGTTCTCAGCGAGGTGAGGCATCGACACAATCGCGAGGCGATGGTGTTCGTCGTCATATGTCAGGAAGCACAGGAAGTCGTTCTGGTGGCGGACCTCGGCACCGAGCACGGTGGTCCACCACGAGATCGACTCCGCGTACCGGGGCGTGCGGATCACGATGTGGGCCAGCTTCACGGGCGAGATCACGTCGGTTTCGGTCATCATCGACAGAGTTTGGTCGATACTTGTAAGTTTTGTCAAATGAACCTAAGGTCAGGCTTTGACGATCCCCGCCCTTGCCGACTCCAACGCTCCCGCACCTGGACGCACGCGCCGCAACCGGGGCTCG
>CAXMZV010000770.1:0-2098 GCA_964199985.1 Candidatus Ilumatobacter isfjordensis
TGATCAACGTGAGGACCATACCGAACACGAACGTACCGAAGTCTGCCCAGAGCACGGCCTCGATCCCCCACCACGCGACGAGCGGGGTCGCGAGGAGCGGGCCGATGACGATGGCGATGGCCGGGCCGAGTTGGGCCAGCCCATTGGCACGGCCGATCGCCTCCGACTCGACGAGACTCGGAACTGCTGCCATCGAGGCTGTCCCCTGCACCGCTGTGCCGATGCCACCGAGCACCGCCGCAACGGCCAAGTGCCAGACCTCGAGGCGATCAGTGAGCGCCATCACCAGCGCGAATGCTGGGCCGATTGCTGCGAACACGTCGGCACCGATCATGACAGAGCGCTTTGGGAACCGATCGACGATCCCGAGAAACGGGCCCACGAGAACGAACGGCAGCGCGCCGAGCGCCGCGAGCACGCCGAGCCACGCCTCACTGCCAGTCTCCAGGTAGACGAACACCGCGACGCCGACCCCGGACAGCGCGCTGCCTACTGTGGAGACGGTCTGGCCGAACCAGACCCTGAGAAAGCGTGATCCCAGGGGGGCTAGTGGGGCAGCGCCGGGTTCAGTTGGTGGATCGGTGGGGCTGATTCGATCGTCGGTGAGCGTGTCCATTTCTTCATTCAAACGGATTGAACATCGATATTCAAGTGATTTGAACATATATTCATCTGGATTGAACATAGAGTGGGGAGATGCTTTCTCCATCGGACACATTCGATGACGGAGGCTGGACCGCGACCGGCGCCCCCTTGTCGACCAACGACACGGTCGACATCGTCGACATCGCCGTTGCTGAACACGTCGCTCACCCGACACGGGGACGACTCCTCCGACGACTCAAGCAACCGCAGAGTGTCGCTGAGTTGGCCGAGTGGCTCGACGTTCCCGTCACGCGGCTGTATCACCACGTGAAGTTGCTCGAATCCGACGACCTGATTCGTGTGGTCGCCACCCGCCAGGTGGGCGCGGCAACCGAACGGCGGTATCAGGCAACCGCGCCGTCCTACCGACTCCCCGAAGCGTTGATCGCCGACACCGAGCCCGCGCAACTCGGCCAACTGCTCGGGTCGGTCTTCGACCTGGCGAAGCTCGACCTCGTCGACTTCGTCGAACGCGGCGGCATGGCGATACCGAACGCCGACCACCACGTGGTGCTGAGTCTGTCGCACATGCAGCTCACTCCTTCCCGACAGTCCGAACTCGTCGAGGCGTTGGTCGAGTTGGTGCGCGAGTACAGCGACGATCCGATCACGGACGAAACCCAGCCCTTCGCAACGTTCGTCGCCGCATTCCCACCAGACGACCAGTCCTGAGTCACGATGGGGTCGGGGCCCGATGTGACGCGGTGGGCCGCATCGTCGCACGGCGACTGAGTTGCCTAGGTTCGACCCATGACCGAACGAATGCCTGCCGTGTCCCTCGCCGCTGTCCCAGGGCGTCGTGCCCAGACCATCGAACTCGCTGCTGAGATCGAACAGCGCGGCTTCTCCGGTCTGTACTGCCCGAGCTTCGGTGACGCGATGGGGCTGTGCCTCTCCATCGCTCATGCGACCAACACCATCGAGTTCGGCACGTCGATTCAGCCGATCTATCTCCAACATCCGGTGGCGCTTGCGACCTCCGCCAGCTATCTCCACGAAATGGCCGAAGGGCGCTTCCGGCTCGGTGTCGGTGTCACACATGGCCCGGTCATCAAGCGACTCGGTGTCGAGACCGGCAAGCCGTTGAGCGACATGCGCGAGTACGTCAGCACGATGCGCGAAGCATCTGAGCAGATGGGCGGGCTGCCCGATGTCGTGCTCGCCACGCTGCGGGACAAGATGGTCGGGCTCTCCGTCGAGGTCGGCGACGGTGCCGTGTGGGCCAATGCGTCGCGGAGTCGGATGGACCATTCGCTCGACCTCGTCCCCGAGGATCGCCGCTCGTCGGGCTTCTGGATCGGCAACATGATTCCGACCGTCATCGACGACGACATCGACGCCGCCCGAGCCCGGAACCGCAAGACGCTGCAGGGCTATGTGGCGCTCCCCAACTATCGCAACTACTGGATCGACGCCGGCTACGAAGCAGAGATGGAAGCTGTTGCCACAGCAC
>CAXMZV010000771.1:0-2090 GCA_964199985.1 Candidatus Ilumatobacter isfjordensis
CTGCAGGCGCGGATGATTGCGGTCCGACCCGGCACCGGGATACAACAGCACGCTCGGCGCGGCCACAGTCAGTCCCCGTCCATTTCGATCAATCCTTGGCGGAGAGAATCCTGCGAGCTTCGGCGAGATCGCTCATTGCCTTGGCCGCATCGAGGTCCGCACCGCCATGATCGGGGTGCACTTCGCGCATCTGGGCCCGGAATGCTCGGGTGACCTCGCGCTTCGCGGGCTTCTTGCTCCCGAGTTCAAATCCGAGCCTGCCGAGTGCCCACCCGAGCGGATCGGCCATTGCTTCGAGCGTTGTGGTCTGCGACCCGGCAATGTGCGCAATGAACGAAGCGCCGATCGGCCCCCGCCAGCGCGCCGACTTCTGGAGCACGTTCAGGACACCACGTCGGTGCTCAGGCGCGAGGCGCTCGGCTGCGTACACGGCGCCGAGCACTTGACTCAGATCCGTGCCGATGCTGTTGAAGTCGAAGTGGATCTCGTCGCCATCGCCAACCAATCGGTGGTGACTGACCGCGAGGCCGTGACGGTCGATCTGGAAACGGTGCCGCAGCCGCGGTTGCACCACACGTTGACCCTCGCCCACTTCGTTGATCAGCCGGTGAACGTCACCGATGTAATCGTCATCGACGCCACCGAGGTGCGCAGCGATCACTGCACCGATGAGGAGACCACCGAACCCGGGAGCAGGGTCGACCGGAAGCACCATGTGACCGAGCGCCACGCGACGCGTCGGCACCGTTGGCCGCGTGTGCCAGATCTCGAGTTCGGCAAGGAGCACGGAGACGGGTTCAGACGTACGGGCGGAGCAACGAACGGAGTTCTTGGGCCAGCTCGATGACATCGGAGTCGCTGTCGCCGTGCCCGTCTGCATCGGCCATGATCCGCTTGACGATGCGATCGACGCCGGCGACCGCCCCGACCCATGTGCGCGGTGCCAGGGCGTACGGCGGATGCTTTTTGTCGATGATGTCGTTCAGCGAGATGAGCTGCTTACGCGACTTGGCGTCGACCGGGTCTTTGGCGAGCTTGTCGGCAGCGAGGAAGATATCGCTCAGCGTTCCCTCGGGCGGCTCGTTCGCACCTGACTCGTCGGCCGTCATCAGCTCGCCGGCCTCGATGGCGTCAAGCAGATCATCGACGGCATCCTCGGCGTCGGCGGCAACCACGACAGTGGCGCCCTCCCATCGGAACGGCACCTCGGAATCGACCAGCGACTCGGTCAGGACCTTGCGGTCGGCGTCAGTCCACTCATCCAGATTGAACTCGGTCGACTCGGCATTGTCCTCGAGGACAATGGGGAACGGGCCGAGCTCCTGCTCGAGCCGCTCGAAGATGACGTCAACGCGCTCTTCATGCGTCTCGGGCACGACGAGCTCGGTGCCATCCCATCCGTGTGGGATGAACGCCTCGGCCATCGCTTCGGACAGCTCAGCCTGTTGATCGAAGTTCCAGGCGGTGACGTCGTAGTGCACCTTGACCACGGCGTCGTCGAACGGATCGAAGTCGATCGGATCACCGATGCCCGCGGTCTCGTTCTGCTGTTCTGCGCCGCCGCCCTTGCTCACAAATGCCACGAGGGCACGTTATCTGTCAGGAACGCTGCTGTCCGTTCGTACTCGTCACGCGTGTTGGCCGGATCGCGGAATCCGTGTCCTTCGCCGTCATAAACCACCAGCGTCACGTTGTCGCCGGCGCGCTCGGCGAGTTGTTCGCTCTGTTCGAGCGGCACAACCGGATCGTCGCTACCGTGGAAGACGAGCAGTGGCTGGGTGATCTGGTCGGCGCGGTGGACGGGCGACAGTTCGGCGAAGCGCTCGTGGTCGTCGATGTCGCCGACCAGGGTGTCGGTGTAGTGCGCTTCGAATCGATGCGTCACCTCGGCGAGTGCGCGCAGATCGCTGACGGGAGAGGACGCCACGCCTGCAGCCACGAGACCGCCGTGATCAGCGAGCACCCCGAGCACTGTCAGGCCGCCCGACGATCCGCCGATGACCACGGTCGTGTCGGGCGCTGCCCAACCCTCGGCGTGCGCATGGCGGATCAGTGCGGCAGTGTCGTCGACGTCGAGGCGACCCCACTGT
>CAXMZV010000772.1:0-2080 GCA_964199985.1 Candidatus Ilumatobacter isfjordensis
TCACCGTGTTCACCTCGAGTGCGCCCGCTGGGATGGCGGCGAACACGCCACACGGTGCCGGAGGTGGCGGCGGCGGCAATGTTGGGGTCGGTGTGGTTGTCGTTGCGGGAGGCAACGTGGTCGTTGCTGCGGGCACCGTGGTTGTTTCGGCCGGGGTCGTGGGCGGCGCGACGGTGGTCGTCTCGGCTGGCAGCGTCGACGGCACGGTCGTTGTCTCGGCCGGCACGGTGCTCGTGCTCGAACTGGTGGGCGACGCCGACTCATTGGTCTGGCATGCCGTCGCGATCGACAGCAGGGACACGACCGCCAACGCCCGTGTCGATCGATGATGTGTCACACCCATGTCGTCACCCTGTTGATCTCGTCTGCACCGAGCATGCTGCGAGTCGGACGCGGGCGGTAGGGCCGAAGGGCAGAAGCCGCGATCGTGGGCCCGGCTCCGCCCACCTCAGACGTTGTGTGTGAATGCGCTCAGGAAGGTGATCGGTCGTCGGGCATGACGATGGTGCTGAGCAGTCGTCTGCGGCGATGGGGGCTCGGTTCGTTGTCGAGTCGTTGCTGGATGAGGGCCCGGAGTTCCGTGGTGAAGTCGTCGAGCTCGTCGTCGGTCAACCAGAGGGGTATCTGTCGGTAGCCGACTCGATCTGCTGCGAGATCGATTCTGTCGGTGTCGAGGTAGGCGGAGTAGTCGGCCAGGAGTGTGCCGAGAAAGGTGGCGAAGTATCGGAAGTGGTCATCGCTGCCAGCGTCGGCCAGTTCCTCGGCGCTGAGAGCGACGGCTCCTTCGACCACCTGGTAGGTCCGCTCGACCGTTCCGCGGACCTGGCGCTCAGCAGCGACGTCGACCATGCCTCCGTTCTGGAGGGCTTTGATGTGGCGGTAGAGGGTTGCCTGTGCAACATCGCCGAGCACCTCCTTCAATCCGCCGGCGGTCATGGGTCGCTTCACGAGGGCTTGCACGATCCGTAGGCGAACCGGGTGCAAGAGGAGGTCACTGCTGCGTTCGGTCATCGGCCGAGAGGTCCGGTGTTGGCTCGCCCGGCCAGCGCTGCCGCGCTGAACGTTCTCGATATTGATAACATAATCAACTATGATACTAACCGAGGGAGACCGAGATGAGACGACGACGAGCCGCGGCGTGCTGACCAGCGATCTCACGTTCACTGCAGGGTCGGCGACGCTGGCCGGGACGTTGTGCGTCCCCAAGTTGGTTCAACCGGGTCCAGTGGTCCTCTTGGTGAGCGGGTCCGGGCCGATCGACCGAGATTCCAACATGAAGAAGCTCGCGATCGGCGTCATGGGTCGGCTCGCGGAGCATCTGAGCGGAGCGGGGGTCGCATCGTTCCGCTACGACAAGCGCGGTGTGGGAGCGAGTGGCGGCGACTATTTTGCCGCTGGGTTCAGCGACAACGTCGCCGACGCCGCTGCTGCGATCGACATGTTGCGGGCCAGGCCGGACGTCGACCTTGGCAAGGTCTACGTCGTCGGACACAGCGAGGGGGCTCTGATCGCGACCGAGCTTGCCGCGACTGATCCCGATCTCGCGGGCGTTGTGCTGCTTGCGGGGACCGCGACCGTTGGCGACGAGGTCCTGCGGTGGCAAGCGCAGCAGGTCGCGGCCACACTCCCGAAACCGGTCAAGCGGGTGCTCCGTTTGCTGCGCAAGGACATCGCCAGCATGCAAACCAAACGCCTCGCTCAGATCAAGGCCACCACTGGCGACACGACCCGGATCCAGCTGGTCAAGATCAACGCGAAGTGGTTCAGAGAGTTCCTGGCCTACGATCCGAGCCCATCGCTGGAGGCCATTCGAGTACCCGTCCTGGCGGTGACTGGTTCGAAGGATCTGCAGGTCGACCCTGACGACGTCGAACGCATCTGCGAGCGGGTGTCATCGGAGTGCTCCGGCCACGTCGTCGACGGGGTCACCCATCTGCTCCGAGATGAGCCCGGCCCGCCATCGGTGAAGACGTACAAGAAGCAAGCCAAACGCCCACTCGACCCGCGGGTCGTCGATCTGGTCACCAGCTGGATCGCGGCCACCGCAACGGTTCAGACCGAAAGCAGCCAAACGTGACCA
>CAXMZV010000773.1:0-2078 GCA_964199985.1 Candidatus Ilumatobacter isfjordensis
GGAACACCTGCGTCATCAACCCGACCGACACCAGATCCGACAACCGCCGAGGCGACTCCGGCTTCACCCAACCAGCACGAGGCATCCACCCAAACTACACCCCTGTAGTCCTAACTGAACGGTATTGCAGCTAGTAGCGGTCGGCCACGGCGACGACATCGTCGCAACCGGCCAGAATGCGGGCAATGACCGACGTATCTCCCGCAACAACCAGCGCTCCTGAAGTGAGCTGGCGCCGCGTTGCGGCACTCTTCGGACCGCACAAACGCCGCGTAATCGGCATCTCTGTGCTGGTGTTTGGTCAGCGCCGTGATCGGCATCGCCAATCCGCTGCTCATCCGGTCCATTTTCGACAACGGGCTGTTCCCTGCCGAAGGAACGTCCGATCTCGGGCTCGTCGTCACGCTGTCGCTCATCATGCTGGCGATCACGCTCATCTCGACCGCGCTCGGTGTCGTCCAGACCATCGTCACCAATCGGCTGGGCCAAGACGTCTTGCGCGACTTGCGCGACCGGCTGTACTCACATCTCCAACACCTGTCGCTGTCGTTCTACTCGTCAGCGCGAACCGGCGACCTGCAGAGCCGCATCACCAATGACGTCGGTGGTGTCCAGGGCGCTGTGACGACGACGCTCTCGAACATCTTGAGCAACGGCGTCACGTTCATCAGCGCCATGTTTGCCATGCTGCTGCTGTCGGTCCCACTCACGCTGTTGTCGCTGGCGATGGTGCCGTTTTTCGTTGTCGCCACCAGCATCGTGGGCAAGCGCCGTGCGGCTTTCACCCGTGAAACGCAGGAGGCCACCTCAGCGATGACTGTGGTGACGCAAGAGACCTTGTCGGTCTCGGGGATCACGCTTGCGAAGCTGTTCGGCCGCCAAGAACGAGAGATCAACCGGTTTCGTGAGGCCAACGTGCGCCTTGCGGACGTGGCCGTGCGACAGCAGGTGATCGGCCAGTCGTTCTTCACCGTCGTCCAAGCCTTCCTCGGTGCCAGCCCTATTCTCGTCTACCTCACCGCGGCCTTCCTGCTCGACGGCTCTCCGGACGCCATCTCGTCGGGCACGATCGTCGCGTTCACGACTCTGCAGTCCCGACTCTTCTTCCCCGTGGCTCGGCTCCTCGAAACCACGGTCGAGCTGCAGTCGTCGCGAGCACTGTTCACACGCATCTTCGACTACCTCGACGCCGAACCCGACGTGGCCGAAGCAGATGACCCGGTCGTCTTTGACGTTGCATCGATCAAGGGCGAAGTGCGATTCGAACACGTCCACTTCCGCTACGACGGACGCAACGACCGCGATCCAGGCCGCACGGCCGACGGGATCGGGCAAGTCGACCGTGCTGTCACTGGTGGCGCGCCTCTACGACCCCGTCCGCGGCACCGTCAGCCTCGATGGCGTCGACCCCAAGGATCTGTCGTTCGCGTCGCTGTCACGTGCTCTCGGGTTCGTGACGCAGGAGAGCTACCTGTTCGCCGACACCTTGGCCAACAACATTCGCTACGGCGACCCAGATGCTTCCGACGCCGACGTCGAGAAGGCCGCTCGGGCCGCTTCCATCCACGACCGGATCATGGATTTCGAGGACGGTTACGAGACCACGGTCGGTGAGCGTGGCTTTCGGCTGTCGGGCGGCGAACGCCAACGCATCGCCATCGCTCGCGTGCTTCTCCACGACCCGAAGGTGCTGGTGCTCGACGAGGCGACCTCAGCGCTCGACACCGCGTCGGAGCGACGAATCCAAGCTGCGCTGAACGAACTGGTCAGCGGGCGGACCACCATTGCGATCGCGCACCGGCTCTCGACGATCCAAGCAGCGGACGTCATTCATGTGGTCGACCATGGCAGCATCGTCGAGTCGGGTTCGCACGACGAGCTGCTTGCAACGGGCGGCGCCTACGCCGAGCTCTACCGAGAACAATTCGGCAACGGCGAGATCGAAACCACGACCAGCGACGCCACTGTCTACAAGGACGGACGCTGCGAATACTTCGCCAGCTTGAGCCCCGAACGGCAAGCTGAACTTCGGGCGGCACACCGCCATTGGGACTCACTTGGCCCTCTCGCCCGAATGA
>CAXMZV010000774.1:0-2076 GCA_964199985.1 Candidatus Ilumatobacter isfjordensis
GCGAATCCGCCAGCGCGTGACGTGTTGCTCGGCTCAGCGAGCGCTTGCGCTGACGTCAGCGAAATGGCGGGCGAACGCGTCGAACTGATGCCGCTTGTCGAAGTCGTCGTGCATCAGTTGTTGTCCGGCAGCGCCCATCCGAAGGGCCGTGTCGTTGTTGCCGCCGAGTCGGACGATGGCCGCAGCGAGCGCGTCGACGTCTCCGGGCTCGACCAGGATGCCGGTGACGTCATCGATGACGACTTCCGGCGCGCCGGCGAGACGACTCGATACGACCGGAAGGCCCATCGCCATCGCCTCGAGGATCACGTTCGGCAGACCCTCCTTGTAGGTGCTCGGAAGGGCGAGGATGTCGATCACCTCGAACACCTCGGCAGGTTCGGTCGTGAACGGAAAGAATGTGACGTGCTCTTCGAGCCCGTGCTCAGCGACGCGTTGGCGGAGCATCGCTTCATCGGGACCGTCGCCAACGAGCATCAAGTGCACCCCTGCAAGCTCGTTCTTGGCGAGTGCCAGCGCCTTGAGCAGCACCACCTGTCCCTTTCGGTCCTCGAACGATCCGATGCAGCCGACGATCGGGCCGGCGTCTGCCGGCAGTGTGTATCTCGTTCTCGCCCTGGCGGCACGGACGGGATCCGGTGTGAACGTGGCGACGTCGGTCCCCTGGTAGATCAAGCTGACCCGGTCGGCCGGAACCCCATAGGTGTCGATGATGTAGCGGCGCGTGAAATCGGTGATCGAGATGACGTGTGACCGCACGTCCCCCGGCGGTGCGTAGAACTCTGCTCGATAGTCGGGCACGATGGTGCCGCTCTTCGGCATCAACACGGTGTCCAGCTGCGCCTCGGCGATGCAATGGGCGGCGAAGAGTGAGCATTGGAATCCGTTGCGCGGCGGGTGGACCGTGCAGACAGCAACGTCTGTCGATTCGAGTGCGCCGGTCCAGATGTCTTGATGGTCGGCGTCTTGGTTGGTCACGTCGTCGAAGTCGTAGGTGACGAGCCGAACGTCGAGATCGGCGGCGTCGGCGGCATTGAATCCGCCAGCAGCCGTCAGCAGTGTGATCTCGTGGCCGGCTGCACGAAATTTGCGTATCGCTTCCGACACCCAGATCTGGGTACCGCCGCGCAGATTGGTGTCTTCGATGAAACAGATGTGCATCAGTGTCCCCTGACGGTTCGTTCGAGTGCAGACAGGATGTCGTCGAGACTCTGTTGGAGTGCGTCGAGTGAGTACCGGTGTTGCACCGCTTCGCGGTTGTGGTCCACAACGTCCACTTGAGCGTCGGGATCGAGCAACAGCTCGGTCAGCCGATCGAGTGTGTCATCGCCGATGTCGTCCTCGGGGAACTGCTCGAAGTGGATTCGATCCTCTCCGTACTGTTCGCCGATCACCTCCGAAAAGACAGCGTCGGGCTCGTAGCGGCTGCAGATGATCGGCACGCCGGCCGCTGACGCCTCCACGATCGGCAGACCGCGTCCCTCGGTCTGACTTGGAAAGACGACGAGGTCGGCGAGTTGGTAGATGTCGACGATGTCGATGTCTTCGTCGAGGGTCGGATGGCTCTGCCACCCCGCCGACAGCGCGAGGAACACTCGGCTGCTGACGTCGGCTGACACGCCGTCCAGCGCTTGGCGATAGGACTCGACGACGCGCTCGAGACAGTCGCGATGTTCGATGGGAACGGGACCGGTGATCTGCAGCGTGAGCGTCCGCGTCGGACGCTCCTGAAACGCGTCGAGGAACGGCTGGTGTCGGAGTAGGGCGCCGATCAGTTCCCAGTCTTTCCAGATGCGCTTGCGTTCGACGATGCGAGTCGGCTGCAGCAGCACCAGGGCGTCAGGCGAAGTCATGTCGAGGGGCAGTCCCGAGCCGTCGCCACACACGACGGGGCGTTGGGCGGTCATCCACGCAGGGATGTCGCGTTCGAATTGTTCGATCGGGGTGGGAACGACAACCGGATCACCACCGAGTACCTGGCTCATGGACATCCGGCATCGACGCACGACGTCGGGCGTTCGCTGTCGGAAGAAGCGAGGAGCGAGCCCGGTTCCGATCGTGAAGACATGGTCGGGC
>CAXMZV010000775.1:0-2067 GCA_964199985.1 Candidatus Ilumatobacter isfjordensis
CAGGGCAGCGTCGGCCGGAGTGGCGAGACCGCCAGCGCAGAACAACGGCACCGGCAGCTTGCCGGTCTCGGCGATCTCCTGTACGAGCGGCAGGGGCGCTTGCAGATCCTTGGCCCAGCCGAACAACTCGGCTTCGTCGGCCTGGGTGATGCGCTTGATGTCACCGAGAATCGAGCGCAAGTGGCGGACCGCTTCGACGACGTTGCCCGTACCGGCCTCGCCCTTCGAACGGATCATGGCAGCACCTTCGGAGATGCGACGGAGTGCTTCACCGAGGTTGGTGGCTCCGCACACGAACGGCACGTCGAACGCCATCTTGTCGATGTGATACGCCTCGTCGGCGGGCGTGAGTACTTCGGACTCGTCGATGAAGTCGACGCCGAGAGATTGAATGATCTGCGCTTCGACGAAGTGGCCGATGCGCACCTTGGCCATGACCGGGATCGAACACACCGCTTGGATGCCATCGATCATCTCAGGGTCACTCATGCGGGCGACGCCACCGTCGACCCGAATGTCGGCCGGCACGCGTTCGAGTGCCATCACCGCAACGGCACCGGCGTCTTCGGCAATCTTGGCCTGCTCGGAATTGACGACGTCCATGATGACGCCGCCCTTCATCATCTCGGCCAACCCGCGCTTGACGGGGAACGTTCCGGTGCTCTCAGCGCTCATGGCCACAGGCTACTTTCGCTGGGCCCGAACCCGCCTGATCGTTTGTCAGGAAACTTCGAAGGCCGGCGCTTCGCCGGCTGCGTCGACCTCGACCAGCTCGACCCAGGTCTGCCCAGGGGTGAGTTGGATCGTCTGCCCGTTGTCGAGGGTCAGCTCGAAGGGGAAGACCTCGAGCTCACGTTCCCAGGTACCAGAGACGTACTCGCCATTGCTGAACACCGTGACCAGGCCGGACCCGAGCGTGATCGCCTCGGGGGAGTTCCGATCGATCGAACTCGGACGGTAATCGACGCCGAGGAGAATGACGTTCTCCGCTCCGATTCGGCCGTAGGTCTTATCGACGTGCTCGTCGCCTTCCTGGGACCGCTCGTAGCGCTGTTCGTCATCGTTCCACGTCCACTCGATGTCGATGCTGCCGATCGAGAACGACACATTGCGGCCGGGCTCTCCAGCGAAGACCTGACCGTCATCGAGGTAGCCGAACTGCACGGGGGGTGCGCCTGGGTGGTCCTCGGGCGTGAGCGCATAGAGCGAGTCGGTGTCGCTGTACAGGTTGTGCGGGCCCGCCCCGGGACCGCGGTAGTAGCTCCCCGAGTTCGACGGGGCGCCGATGTCGACGAGGAATGACGCACGAATCAACCTCGTGACGCCAGGATTGCCGCCGCTCCATCCCAACAGCGGCTCGTTGAGCGAACTGAGCAGTGCCACGTCTTGTTCACGGCCGGACCGGATGGGTCCCACCGGGTCGGCGTCTTGGGAGTGGAACACGGCAGCAAAACGTGTGAGCGAGCCTTCGACCTTTTCTTCGTAGACAATGTCGGCAACGGCCAAACCGGAGTGGTTTCGACGCGCACTGGGATGGTTGTCGATCTTCACGGCCAGCGCAGGGCGCGCAACAATGTCCGCCTCGCTGGCCAGCGGCTCGCCGGTGAGTGGCTGGCGGATGATGACGGGCGCAATGGTGGTCGTTGTGGTCGCGGCGACCGTCGTGGTCGTCTCGGCGACCGTCGTGGTCGTCTCGGCAACCGTCGTGGTTGTTGCGGCCAGCGTGGTGATCGTGGCTTCCTCGGACCCACCCGAGCACGCTGCAGCACCCAGCATGGCGACGGCGGCGAGCGCCAGGCTGCGCCGGGCAGACCGGAACGATTTCGTGGTCATCAGAGTTCTCTCAGGAGTGCGATTCGCTCGTCGAGCGGTGGATGGGTGTTGAACATCTTGTGGATGCTGCCGAGCTTTCCTTGGTCGCCGACACCACTCATTGGTTGTTCGATCCATAAGTGTGCCGTAGCCGTGGACGCACTGTGCGTCACCGTGGTGTCTTCCTGCAGCTTCTCGAGCGCCGAGATCAATCCGGGCGGATACCGAGTGAGTTGACAGGCAGTGACATCGGCC
>CAXMZV010000776.1:0-2047 GCA_964199985.1 Candidatus Ilumatobacter isfjordensis
GACCGGAGCGTTCGTTGCGTTGGCACTTTCGCTTCTGCCGTCGGTGCCATGGCGGCGTCGCTGGTACATCTTGACGGCGGCCGTCGTCGCACTGTTCGGCTTCGCACAGGTCTACACCGCTGTCGATCACCCGTCCGATGTGCTGGTCAGCGCGACGGTCGGGGTGGCCGTTCCCCTGCTGATCTACCGAACCCTTGCGCCCGACCGCGTGTTTCCGGTCGGCCGCCGAATGGGCAAGACAGCACATCTCGATGTCACCGGGGCTCGGGGCGACGCCATCCGCTTGACGATGTCCGAGCAGATCGGGTTCGATGCTGTCGAGGTCAGGCCGGTGGGCCTCGAAAGTTCGGCCGGGTCGACGCCGCTGCGCATCGCTGACTCGAGTGGCAACGCCGTGTTCGCCAAGTTGTACTCAAGCACGCACCTCCGGTCCGACCGCTGGTACAAACTCGGCCGGACGCTGCTGTACGGACGGCTCGAAGACGAACAGCGATTCAACTCCGTGCGCCGACTGGTGCAGCACGAGCACTACATGTTGTACGCGTTCCAGGGTGCGGGTGTCGCGGTCAACGCTCCCATCGGCATCGTCGAGATCACCCCTGATCAGGAGTACATGCTGGTCACCGAGTTTCTGGAAGGCGCTGTCGAGATCAGCGCTGTCGAGGTCACCAACGACCTCATCGATCAAGGGCTCGAACTCGTGAAGAGGTTGTGGCGTGCCGGCCTGGCGCATCGCGACATCAAACCCGCAAACGTGATGGTGCAGAACAACCAATTGCGCATCATCGACGTTGCGTTCGCTCAGATCCGACCCTCCGCCTGGCGCGAGGCGGTCGACCTCGCCAACATGATGTTGGTCCTCGCGATCGGCAGTTCGGCCGCGGTGGTCCACGAGCGCGCCCAGCGGGTCTTCACCGATGATGAGATCGCCGAAGCCTTCGCTGCGTCACGCGGCGTGACGTTTCCCTCGCAATTGCGCAGCGCTGTCCAGCACAGCGGACGCGCCGTGCTCGACGAATTCCGTCAACTCGTGCCAGATCGGCCGCCGGTGTCGATCCAACGGTGGACGCTTCGACGGGCCGGTCTCACCCTCTGGGTCGGGCTCGTCACATTCATGCTCGTCTCGATCTTCGTCACCAACTTGAGAGACATCGGACTGGCATGAGCAGGCGTTCCGATTGTTTTGGACGAGCGACCGGGCAACTGTTACTCGCCCTCGCATTCGTTGTCGCGGCGGGTTGTTCGACACGGCAAGCGATGGACTCGCCTGGCTGCGATGGCGGTTCGACGTTCCTCGCGGCGCAGTCGGTGCCGTCAGCATCGTTGTCGCCGTGCTTCGGTCGTCTGCCAGAAGGATGGAGCTTCGCGAGCATCACGATTGGCCAGGCGGGCACGACGGTGCGCCTCGATTCCGATCGGGCCGGCGAAGACGCCGCAACGCTTCGGTTCACCGATACATGCGAGGACGGCAACGCAGTCGCGGTGCGGAGCGATCTCGACGGAGCTGAGCGATTCGATGACATCGAACGGCTCCAGCCGGGCTTTCGTGCACGTGTCTTCTACCGTTTCGAGGGCGGGTGCGTCGCCTGGCAATTCGACTTCGACAACGACGCCTCGGCAACCGAGTCGGTAGCGCTCGAAGGCGCGCTCGCGCTGGTGAGCCGTGACGACCTCAACGAAAATCTCCGCAAGACGTTCATCGACGAGGAACTGTGATGCGCACACGCGTCGAAGCCGAGCGCCGTCGCGCGTCCTGCTCGCAGGAATCGCAGCGTGGGGAGGCGCGAAGCCCATCGTCGGTAGCGGCCTTGGCAATCGTGGCTGCCGGGGTAATCCTCGCCAACGCGACGAGCTGAACCTCCGCCGGCTGAGACGAACGCCAGCGCCACGGCACCAGGCGCGACCTGCGGCGAGCTCATGCCGCGTCAGGCAATGTTTGGGGTGTCCTGGACCCGGGGATGGATGACGCGCTTGGCGTCGACCCAACGCCAGGCGGATACCCGGCCGTGCCAAGAACGGTCCAAGGCCCACTGCTCTGTGACTGAAC
>CAXMZV010000777.1:0-2045 GCA_964199985.1 Candidatus Ilumatobacter isfjordensis
GGGGAGGTCCTCAGTCTGGCGGTCGTGCCATTCGCCGGTATCGGGGATCGTGTCGTCCACCCGGTTCGTCGTCCGGAACACACAGACCCCGAAGCTGGCCAGCCCCACACCCAGGATCTCGCCCAGCTCGTCGCCGACACCTGGACGGTCGAGGCCACCGGCAAGCGCTTCGGTGACCGCCTCGACGAACTGCGGCGGAACGCTGATGACCCGCTGTGCTGCTGCCAACGCCTTGCAGGAGACGAATCGAGCCGTCCCAGGTCGGTTGCAGGCGAGCCGTGTCGCCGACAACGGTGATGCCCTGAGTAGGCGGAGGCCATTCGCCGACCCACGACATGAGGTGTCGCTCGAGTCGGTTGCTGGGGTCGATCATCGCGGCACGCTACCGACGGCGACCGGCATGGGAGTGGGCATGGGTATGGTCGGGCCATGACCCGTATCGCACGCCACGTCAACCTTGTGTCTCGCCCCCAGGGCGCGCCCACCGCCGAGAACTTCGAGGTGGTCGAAGCCGAGGTTCCCGCTCCGCAGGACGGCGAGGTCGTCGTTGCCAATCGATTCATGTCGGTCGACCCCTACATGCGGGGCCGGATGAATGACGTGAAGTCGTATGTGCCGCCGTTTCAGATCGGTCAGCCGCTCGACGGTGGTGCCGTCGGTGAAGTCATCGAGTCGAACTCGCCCGACGTCGCCGTTGGTGACCACGTCGTCCACGGCCTCGGCTGGCGTGAAGTCGCTGTCGTGCCGGCAGCGATGACCCAGCCTGCCGCGCAGGTCGACGGCGTCTCGCTCTCGGCGAATCTCGGTGTGCTCGGCATGCCGGGGATGACGGCGTACGCCGGGCTCCTCGACGTCGCGTCCTTCAAGGAAGGCGATGCAGTCTTCGTGTCGGGAGCCGCCGGTGCCGTCGGCTCGCTGGTTGGTCAACTCGCCAAGCTCAAGGGCGCATCGCTGGTCGTCGGCTCAGCCGGCTCGGACGAAAAAGTGGCGTGGCTCACCGACGAACTCGGTTACGATACGGCGTTCAACTACAAGTCCGGCCCGGTCGCCAAGCAGCTCTTCGCCGCTGCGCCCGACGGCATCGACATCTACTTCGACAATGTCGGCGGCGACCACCTCGAAGCAGCGATCCACGCACTCAAGGTGCACGGTCGAGTTGCCATGTGCGGAGCGATCTCGATGTACAACAACACTGAACCGGCGCCAGGTCCGAACAACCTGACGCTGGTGATCGGCAAACGCCTCAACATTCGCGGCTTCATCGTCAGCGACCACGGCGACATGCGCAACGACTTCATCCGCGAAGTCGGCGGCTGGCTGGCCGACGGCACGATCAAGTCCGAAGAGACCGTGATGCACGGCATCGAGAACGCCGGTGAGGCATTCATCGGTCTGCTCGCCGGAGCAAACACGGGCAAGATGGTCGTCGAACTCTGAGCAGCGCGCTCTGCCCTGGATCGACGTCGAGATCGTCGCCGAGCGGCTGAGACTGCGTCCGTGCTGCGATGCCGACAAGCCGGCGATCATCGCGATTCGAACGAGTGATGACGTCTACCGATACCTCGGCGGACCGGCTGGCGCCGAGTTCGCTGACGAGATCCGCGCCGCAACGGTCGGAGAGCAGTGGGGTGTGTTCTGCATCGCCCAATCGGAGACCGACCAGGCCATCGGGTCGCTCCACTTCGACCGTGGTCGGGGTGCGCTCGAGGTTTCGTACGAGCTCATGCCGACCTACTGGGGGCAAGGTCTGGCCCAGGAGGCGGTGCGCGCAGCCCTGGCTTGGGCGGCTGCTGAGTTCGCTGACGAGGAGGTGATTGCGGTGACGCAGACAGCCAATGCAGCGCCGGTTGCACTGCTCAGCCGGCTGGGATTCGACCTCGAGCGAACCTTTGAAGAGTTTGACGCCGAGCAGGGCTGGTTCCGTCGTTCGCTCGCGGTCAGCTCTTGAACACTTCGGTGGCGAGGTTGATGCCGCGCATGTCGCCGAGCAGGCCTTCGTCCATCCGGTTCATCACGTAGGCAAAGGTGATCTTGCAGATCGGAAG
>CAXMZV010000778.1:0-2041 GCA_964199985.1 Candidatus Ilumatobacter isfjordensis
GGACAAGCGCCGTCGGACGGACTCAGGTGTTCCAGCGGGGGCCGGTGTAGGAGTTGTGCCACAGCGTGAGTCCTCCAGGAGGCGCGACCTGACCTGCGCCACTCCGATCTTGTGCCGCAAGCATGGGCGAGATCGCCGCAGGCTCGATGCGACCGAGGCCGACGCCGATCAGCGTGCCGACGATGCTGCGCACCATCTGATTGCAGAACGATGACGCGATGATCTCGAACCGCAGCAGTGGAGAATCATCCAGTCTGGTCCACACCGCCGACTGCAGAACCCGCTTCATGCTTGGTTCCTCGTAGCCGGGTCCCGGCTTCGGCCGCCGGCAGAACGAGGAGAAGTCGTGGTGACCGAGCAGTGCTGCTGCGGCAGCGTTCATGGGCTCGATTGCGAGCGACGGGCCGACGTGCCAGACGCTCCGGGCCATCAACGGATTGGGCGACCGATCGTTCCAGACGTCGTAGCGGTACGTCCGTGACGTGGCCGAGAACCGAGAGCTGAAGGAATCGTCGACCCACTCGGGCTCGCGCACGCTGATCTCAGGGCGCAGGAGCCGATTGATGCTGGATACCAGCCGGTAGAGGTCGGTATCGGCCGGCACGCGGCCGTTCACCACCTGACCCCAGCCGTGCACGCCGGCGTCGGTCCGTCCGCCCAACACCAACTCAACGGGGCGCCGGATGATTCGCTCGATCGCTCGACGCAGTTCACCCTCGACCGTCCTCACGCCGTCGCTCTCCGCAAAGCCGCGGAAGTCGGTGCCGTCGTACGCGACGAGGAGCCGGACGTTCCGAAGCTGCTGCTCCGGCACACCCGACTCCCTCATACCCGAAGGCCGTTGTTCATTCGATTGTGCCCTGTGTTCGGGGCAGAACTCAGACGAGTTCGATGCGCGCCATCTCGGCGTTGTCGCCGTGACGCGTGCCCATCTTCAGGATGCGGGTGTACCCACCCGGGCGCTCCATGTAGCGAGGTGCCACGTCGTGGACCAGCTTGTAGGTCATTTCGCGGTCACCGAGGAAGGCCTGGATCTGACGGATCCGGTGGACCTGCATGGGGCCCTCTTCCTGGGCCTTCTTGGCCTTGGTGATCAGCTTCTCGGCGATCGGCCGAAGGTGCTTGGCCTTGGCCTCGGAGGTGGTGATGGCCTCAGCAGCGAACAGTGACGCGGCGAGGTTGGCCATCATGAGGCGCTGGTGCGATGCGGAGCTACCGAAGCGACGTGAGCGGCGGGGAGTGGGCATGAGTCAGATTCCTTGGATGCGATGCGAGATGATCAGCCGCGAAGCTGGAGGCCGCGCTCGTCGAGCTTGGCCTTCACTTCGTCGAGGCTCTTCTGGCCGAAGTTGGTGATGTTGAGCAGGTCGTCTTCGGTCTTGGTCAGCAGTTCGCCGACCGTATTGACCTGTGCCCGCTTGAGGCAGTTGTTCGGACGTTCCGACAGATCGAGGTCTTCGATCGGAAGGTCGAGGTCAGGCGAGCTGACCGTGGTGTCGACGACTTCGCCGAGCTCGAGGCCCTGCGGCTCGTCGGCCATCGAAGCAACCAGCTCAGTCAGTGCGGTGAGCGTGGCGCCTGCCGAAGCAAGTGCGTCGCCTGGGGTGATCGAACCGTCGGTGTCGATCTCGATGACGAGGCGGTCGTAATTGGTGGCCTGCTCGACACGAGTCGGCTCGACCGTGAAAGACACGCGGCGCACCGGGCTGAAGATGGCATCGATCGGGATGACGCCGATCGTGCGGTTGTCATCTTCGCGGTTACTCGAGATGTAGCCACGGCCCTGCTCGACGGTGAGGTCGATCGACAGACGGCCCTTGCTGTTGAGCGTGGCGATGTGGAGTTCCTTGTTGAGGACCTCGACGTCGGCCGGGCACTCGATGTCGGCACCGGTGACGCTGGCTGCACCACGAGCGTCGAGGCGCATGGTGACGGCCTCGTCGGACTCGCAGGTGACGACGATGTCCTTGAGGTTCAAGATGATGTCGGTCACGTCTTCGGCAACGCCGCCGATCGTGCCGAACTCATGGAGCGCCTCGTC
>CAXMZV010000779.1:0-2037 GCA_964199985.1 Candidatus Ilumatobacter isfjordensis
GATCTAGTGCGCGTACTCGTCGGGTTCAAACCCCCACTCGGCGAAATCCCATGACCGATCGAGTGGCATCGTCTCGGGCTGCACGCCGCGCAGTTCCGCCATGATCTCGCGGAAGCGGAAGGTGTGGTCGGCCACCACGCCGTCGAGGTCGACGCCGAGAATGAACTCTGCTGGTTGCTTTGGGTCAGCCACTGGTCAGACGCCCAGACGGCCTTCGCTCAGCAAGGCCTCGTGCTCGACATCGAGCATCGTCTTCTTGCCACTCACGATGCGGCGACGAACCGCTCCGGAAATTGTGTCGACGCAGATGGTGCCCAGCACGACGATGATCAATCCGAGCCCTGCGGTACCGAAGTCTTTGAACTTCAGGGCCTCGGCGAGGTCGGAGCCGATGCCGCCGGCACCAACGAGGCCGAGCACGGCCGACGCGCGAATGTTGACCTCGAACCGGTACAGCAGGAACGACGTGATCTCCGGCGTCACCTGTGGCAACACGCCCCACCGCAATCGCTGAAGGGGTGAAGCACCCACTGCATCGGCTGCTTCGAGCGGGCCCTTGTTGATGCCTTCGATGATCTCGTAGAACAGCTTGCCGAGCGTGCCGATCGACCCCACGCCGATCGCGAGGACCCCAGCCATTGGCTTCAGACCGAAGATCGGAATGAACGCCAACGCCAAGATGATCTCGGGGATGGCACGCAGCAGGTTGAAGATCTGGCGGGTGACCCACGCCACTGGCTTGCCCACCAGGTTCTCGGCTGCCAGGAACGACATGGGAACGGCAAAGATCGCCGCGATGATCGTCCCGAGCCAGGCAATGGCGATCGACTCCCACATCGCACCGACGAGCTCGGGGACCTTGCTCGCCTCCATGTTGCTGAACATGACGCGGAAGAGCGTCCACATGTCGCCGGGGGCCTCGAGCAGGCGCGACCACTTCGCATCGATGCCCGTCGCCGACCACCACACGAGCGCGATGACGATCGCCGTTGAGACCCAGCGGAAAGTTGCCCGAGGCTTGTCCGGGAGTTCGATACCCTCCGGCGGTGTCGGCATCAAGCCGACGCGCAACTTCGACTCCGTCATCAGACGAGCCTCCGGCGAAGCGTGACCGAGATCCGTTCGACGATGAACACGACGAGGAAGAACAT
This sequence comes from Candidatus Ilumatobacter isfjordensis, assembly GCA_964199985.1. Lineage (GTDB taxonomy): Bacteria > Actinomycetota > Acidimicrobiia > Acidimicrobiales > Ilumatobacteraceae > Ilumatobacter_A > Ilumatobacter_A isfjordensis. Next base: position 1,152 of record CAXMZV010000779.1, read on the forward strand.
CACGACGAGGCCCCACAGCTTCTCCCAGTCGCCGCGGCCGCGGAAGAACTCGATGCGAGCACCAATGCCGCCCGCGCCGACGAGGCCGAGCACGGCCGAGGCGCGCAGGTTGAGTTCGAAGTTGTAGAGGACGAAGGAGGTGTACGACGGCAGGATCTGCGGCACCACGGCGGTGCGCAGCATCTGGTTCAGATTCGCGCCGGCTGCATTGGCCGCCTCGATGGGCCCCATGTCGATGCCGTCGAGGGTGTCAGAAGTGAGCTTGGTGGTGACGGCGAGCGAGAAGAAGAAGAGTGCAAGCAGGCCACTGAGTGCGCCGATGCCGACGGCGGTGACGAACAACAACGCCCAGAGCAGGTCGGGGATCGAGCGGATGACGTTGTTGAAGCTGCGCACGATGAGGCGGAGCCAGCGGTTCGGGTTGCCGAAGGTCGTCGACCACAGTGCGAGCGGAAGCGCGACGGTTGCACCCGTCGCTGTACCAAGCACCGCAAGCTGCAGGGTCTCGATGAACGCCGACCGTGAACGGCGCGACCAGATCTGGCCCCAGTCGGGATTGAGGAGGCCTTCGACCACCGAGTTCTTCCGAGCGAAGTTGGTGATGATCTCGTTGAGGGAGAACCCGACACTCCTGGCACAGACGATCGTCAACACGATCGCACCGATGGCGGTGCCGACGGCGAACATCGACGGGCCAGGCTTCGCCGGGAGTTCAGGCACGGCGGTCGGGCCGGCTTCGTTCGTGATGGTCATGCTGGCCGAGTCAGAGGGCGGCTCGCTTCGCCATCGTGTCGTCGGCGGTGAGGCTGCGACCGTAGATGCTCTCGAACACGGTCTCGTCACACTCGCTGCCGGGACCGTCGAAGACGAGGGCGCCATCGCGCAG
>CAXMZV010000780.1:0-2037 GCA_964199985.1 Candidatus Ilumatobacter isfjordensis
GCTGCAGACAGTGACCAGCGGCTACGACGTCTTCGTCAGCGATCCGGTGCAGGCGGCCACGCAGCTGGTCGACTCGGTCAAGGTGGCGATCGGGGCTCCGAAGGCAACAACTGCCCAAGTCTGCCGCGGTGCGGCGAAGGCGATCTGTGCCGAGGCCGAGCGGGTCGATGCAGAGTTGATCATCGTCGGGAATCGGCGGGTCCAGGGTGCGGCCCGAGTACTCGGATCGATTGCGACCGACGTGCTCCGGCACGCTCACTGCGATGTGCTCGTCGTGGACACGACCAATCACGAGACCGGTACGGCTGGCACGTCGACCGATGACGTCCCGAGCCTCTCGATGGGCGCGGTCTTCGACGGCTACACACCTGAACAGCGTGGCCAGATCGATGCGCTCGCCACCTCGATCTCCGTCAGAGCGGGGCGGATGTTGACCGAGCAAAGACGGGTTGGACGCGAGTTCGGTGTGCTGCTCGACGGTTCGGCAACCGTCACGATCGACGGCAACGAGGTTGCCCGGCTTGGCCCGGGCGACCACTTCGGTGAACTGGCGCTGCTCCAGATCACCGGTCAGCGGGCGGCGACCATCGTGGCTGACTGCGACTTGCGCGTCGCCGTGATGTCCATGCAGGAGTTTGCGGCGGTCGTCGCCGAATTCACCGACTTCAAAGAGCAACTGCAGCGACAGGCGACGGAATACAGCACGACCGCCTGAGCCCGGTCGCGGAGCCCTTGCGGCGGACCGATGATGCCTCGTGCTCGCGTCGTACGATCGAGCCATGACCTCCCGTTTGATCGAACCGTCCTTCTGGACGCAGCCACTCGACGACCGCATGCACGAGATGATCGCGATCCGCGAGTCCGGACCCTTTAGTGAGGTCGAGTTCGTCAACGACATGACCGGCGTGAAGGAACGGTTCTTCGCCGTGACTCGCTTCGACGAGATCGTTCAGATCAGCAAGAACGCCAAGGAGTTCAGCTCTGCGCAGGGCGCCATCTCGATCGTTGATCTGCCACCCGAGGCGCTCGAGTTCTTCGGGTCGTTCATCAACATGGACAACCCACGGCACCAGCGCCAGCGCGCCATCGTCGCCAAGACGTTCACGCCGACCGACCTCGCCACCGTGCTCGATTCGGTCGAGACGATTTCGCGTGAGGTCATCGACGGGTTCTGTGAGCAGGGTGAAGTCGACCTGGTGCAGGCGCTCTCGCAACCGTTCCCGCTGCTGATCATCTGCGACATGATGGGTATCCCGCGCAGTGAATTCGACACCGTGCTCAATGCCACGAACGTGATCCTCAGTGGCGGCGACCCCGAGTTCATCGGCGATGGCGACCCAATGACGGCGATCCTGACCGCGGGTATGGAGCTGACCGCGCTGATGGACGAGCTGTCCGAAGCGCGCCGCCAGAACCCCACCAACGATCTCACCAGCAAGTTGGTTCACGCCGACGTCGACGGCGAAATGCTTGCACCCGAAGAGGTCGCGCCGTTCTTCATCCTCCTTGCGGTCGCCGGCAACGACACGACACGCACGGCGATCAGTCACGGCATGAACCTTCTTGCGCAGCACCCCGATCAGCGGGCGATCTGGCAGAACGACATCGACGGCGTGACTCCGACCGCAGTGGAAGAGATCGTCCGCTACGCCTCCCCGGTCACGTTCATGCGGCGCACGGTCACCAACGACCTCACCATGTCGGGCCACGATTTCGTCACGGGCGACAAGGTCGTGATGCTCTATGGCGCTGGCAACCGCGACCCGAAGGCGTTCGATGACCCGGAGCGGTTCGACGTGCTCCGCACCCCGAATCCGCACCTCGGCTTCGGCGGCCCCGGCCCGCACTTCTGCCTTGGCGCCAACCTGGCCCGGCGTGAACTTGCGGTCGTGTTCCGCGATCTCTTCACACGCCTGCCCGACATCGAGGTGGTTGGCGACGCCGTGCCGCTCGACGTCGCCGGCATTCCGCTGGTCACTGGCATCAAGCATCTCAACGTGCGCTTCACGCCGACGCCGCGCTCCGACGCCTGACGCG
>CAXMZV010000781.1:0-2035 GCA_964199985.1 Candidatus Ilumatobacter isfjordensis
GGCTGGTCGGCGTCAGGCTGACCTTGCCCTTGTCGTCGATCTCGTCGACCTTGACCTCGAGCTCCTGACCAAGTTCGAGGACGTCTTCGACGGCATTGATCCGGCGACCGCCACCCATCTTGGAGATGTGGACGAGTCCGTCACGACCCGGGAGGATGTTGACGAACGCACCGAACTTGGTGATGTTCACGACACGGCCCATGTAGACCTTGTCGAGCTCGGCCTTCGGCGGGTCGACGATGTTGAGGATGGCCATCTTGGCTTCCTCCATCCGCCACGCCTCGACCGCTCCGATGGTGACGATGCCGCGGGCACCGTCGTCGTCGACGGCGATGTCGGCACCGGTCTCCTGCTGGATCGTGTTGATGACCTTGCCCTTCGGGCCGATGACTTCACCGATCTTGTCCATCGGGATGTAGATGGTGCTGATCTTCGGCGCCGTCTCGGCGATCTCGTCGCGGGTGGCCGGGATACACGCGTTCATCACTTCGAGGATCTCGAGGCGAGCAACGCGAGCCTGGGCCAGTGCGGCGGACAGCACGTCGGCGGGGATGCCGTCGATCTTTGTGTCGAGCTGCAGGGCCGTGATGGCGTCTTCGGTGCCAGCAACCTTGAAGTCCATGTCGCCCATGGCGTCTTCGGCACCGAGGATGTCGGTGAGCGTGATGTACTTGCCATCTTCGTAGATGAGGCCCATGGCGATACCCGACACGTGGCTACGCACCGGCACGCCGGCGTCCATCAGCGAGAGGCTGGAGGCGCAAACTGAACCCATGGAGGTCGAGCCGTTGGAGGCCATGACCTCGGAGACGAGGCGCAGTGTGTACGCGAAGTCTTCCTGGTTCGGGATGGTCGGCAGGACTGCACGAGCAGCGAGGGCACCGTGGCCGATCTCGCGGCGCTTCGGCGAACCGACGCGGCCGGTCTCGCCATTGGCCCATGGCGGCATGTTGTAGTGGTGCAGGTAACGCTTCGTGTCGTTCGGCGACAGCGAGTCGATCATCTGGTTCATCCGTGGCATTGCCATGGTGAGCACGTTCATGACCTGGGTCTCGCCACGCTGGAACAGGCCAGAGCCATGAGCACTTGCGAGCACGCCGACTTCGGCGCTGACTTCGCGGAGGTCGCCAGGTGCACGACCGTCGATGCGGATGCCTTCGTCAAGGACGCGGCGACGCACCATCTTCTTCATGAGGGAGCGAACGGCTTCCTTGACCATCTTGTTCTGGCCAGCGAAGTCGCCATCGTCACCACAGAGCTGTGCGACGCAGTCGGCTGCGACTGCGTCGACGGCGGCGTTGCGCTCGCCCTTGCCCGAGATCTTGACGGCGGGGCCCATGGCCTTCGTGCCAATCTTTTCGACGGCGTCGAAGATCTCCGGGGTGTAGTCGAGGACCGGGGTCCAGGACATCGGCTCGATCGGGCCGTGGGTCGCGATGACCGAGGCCACGAGCTGACGCTGGAGTGCGATCGACTCCTTGATCCAGACCTTGCAGGCCTGGAGGGCATCGCCGAGTACTTCTTCGGTGACCTTCTTGGCGCCGTCGTCGTAGTAGTAGAACGCGTTCTCGGAGCCACCGGCTTCGACCATCATCACGGCGACGTCACCGTCGTCGAGTTCACGGCCGGCGATCACGATCTCGAAGGTGCCGTTCTCGGACTCTTCGTAGGTCGGATGCGGGATCCATTCGCCTTCTTGGCTGTAGGCCATGCGGACGGTGCCGAGCGGACCGTCGAACGGGATGCCCGAGATCATGAGCGCTGCAGATGCGGCGTTGATCGAGAGCACATCGTGCGGGTTTTCTTGGTCAGCACCGATGACAGTCGTGACGACCTGTGTCTCGTTGCGGAAACCGTCGGGGAACGACGGGCGCAGCGGCCGGTCGGTGAGGCGACAGGTGAGGATGGCATCCTCGGTCGGGCGGCCTTCACGACGGAAGAACGAACCCGGAATCTTGCCGGCGGCGTAGGCACGCTCTTCGACGTCGACCGTGAGGGGGAAGAAGTCCATGCCTTCACGGACGGACTTCGCCGA
>CAXMZV010000782.1:0-2035 GCA_964199985.1 Candidatus Ilumatobacter isfjordensis
GAGGTCTGCGCGGCCTGCTCTCAACGCTCTCGAAACACAAGGTTTCGTACACCCTGCAACACCGTCGCGACGTTGGAGGTGCTGTCTGCGCCCACGCCGAGAACATCGACGCTTCTCTCATCGTTGCGAGCACCCACGGACACACCGGGATGCCGCGATTCGTGCTGGGTAGTACAGCCGCAGCGTTCGTCCACGACGCACCGTGCCCAGTCCTACTCCTGCGACCCGCCCACACCGCACCAACCCGCAGCGTTGCCGCGGACTCGGCAGTGAGGACCGGAAATCGCCGCTCGACAAGCGGGCACCTTGTCCGATCAAGACCTCATCACCGGCGGCACGCGGCAGGTGGGCGACAAGAAAGGTCTTCCGTCTCTTGACCTCGATACGAGGTGGGCCAACCGTTGAGTCATGAGCCATGACGCGGTCAACGGTCAGGTGGACCCGACGGTGGTGGATGCGCGGGTGGGCCACGTAGGGACCCGTATCGATCTGGACGATCTCACCAAGCGGTATCGGGTCGGTGACGTCGACGTCACCGCCCTCGACGGCATCAACCTGCACGTCGATGAAGCAGCGTTCGTCGCGATCGTCGGGCCGTCGGGGTGCGGCAAGACGACCTTGCTGAACATGATCGGGGCGCTCGACACTCCGACCTCGGGGTCGGTACGAGTGGCAGGGGTCGACGTCAGCGGGGCGTCGCAGGCAGACCGGTCGATGCTGCGACGACACAGCGTGAGTTTCATCTTCCAGACGTTCAATCTGTTCCCGGCTCTCACCGCGCTCGAGAACGTACGTTTCGGGGCAGACGCCGCACGCACGCGTGATCCGGCGGAGCGGGCGCAGGCGGCGTTGGCGCAAGTCGGGCTGGCGGATCGCCAACATCACTTCCCGCACCAACTGTCGGGCGGCGAGCAGCAACGCGTGGCGATCGCGCGCGCGTTGGCGACCGGCAATCCGATCTTGCTCGCTGACGAACCGACCGGCGAGCTCGACTTCCGCACGGGCGTCCAAATTCTCAGTGTGCTCGAGGAACAGGCCCGCGCCGGGATGACGGTGCTCGTCGTCACCCACAACCGTGAGATCGCACGTGTCGCCGACCGCGTGGTCGAGCTGTCGAGTGGTCGGATCATCTCCGACGGTCCGCCCCCAGGCGGCAAGGCCGACATCGGCGATCTGCAATGGTGAGCAACGCACGCGCACCGAGCGGATGGCTCGGCTGGTGGCTCCGTTGGTCGTGGCGCGATCTCCGATCGCATTGGATCGCGGTGACCGCGATCGCACTTGTACTCGCGATCGGAACAGGGGTGTACGCGGGGTTGGGCAGCACCGCTGAGTGGCGACGACAGTCCAACGACGCCAGCTTCGCTGCACTGGCGATGCACGATCTTCGAGTCACGCTCAGCCCCGGGACGTTCGTCGACCAGGATGCGCTCGTCGACGCGATCGCATCGATCGATGGTGCCGCGTCAGTGAGCGCCGTCAGCGAACGTCTCGTGGTCGACAGCCAGGTCGACACCGGAACGATGGGCGGAGCAGATTCGGTGCTGGTTCCGGCCCGACTGGTGGGTATGACGTTCGGGTCGACGCGGCCCGTCGACGATGTCTGGGTCCGCGACGGCACCGCGCCGTCGAACGATCCAACCGATCCCAGCGCGGTCCTCGAAGCCAAGTTCGCCGACCAGCACGGGCTGCCGACCACGGGAACGGTCTCGGTCGCCGGAGGCCGAACCGTGACCTACACAGGGCTCGGTTTCTCCCCGGAGGACTTCTTCTACGAAGGCCCCGAAGGAACGATCTTCGCCGCCGGAGAGCTCGCCATCGTCTACCTCCCGCTGGCTGCGGCACAGGACCTCAGCGGGCACGCGGGGATGGTCAACGATGCCGCTCTCGTGCTCGTCGACGGCGTCGGCCGGGATTCGATCGAAGCCGAGCTCACCGAAGCGATCAGCGAGCTCGGCGTGAGCGCCACCATCTCCACTCGCGACGACGCCGACGCCATCCGCGTGCTCTACGAAGACATCGACAACGACCAACG
>CAXMZV010000783.1:0-2027 GCA_964199985.1 Candidatus Ilumatobacter isfjordensis
ATCGATTCGATCGATGGTTCAGCCGCGTCCGGCGCGCCCTCGTCGCCGGTGAGCGGTGGCGGTGGTGGCGGCGTTGACCCTTCTGGCTCGGGAAGCGGTGGTGGTGGTGGTGGTGGTGGTGGTGGTGGTCGCTCGCTCATCGGCGGTCCGTCACTCAGCAGTGGGCGGTGGCGGCGGCACCGGCGGCGGTGTGGCACTCGTCGGCGGCATCGGCGGGGGAGCGGCAAACATGGCCTGCAGTTCGGGGACGGTTTGTGCGGCCACCCAGCCAGCCATGCCGTGCGCCCAGACCAGGGTCTGTCCGGCGACCTGGCCATTCTGAATGCCGGCCTGCATCTGGGCCATGTTGTACGGACCGCCGGACTGGCCGCCGTGATCGACGTGATACATCGTCTGGCCGGGCAGTGGTGGGGGAGCGGGCGCTGCGACCGGCGCGGGTGCGGGCGCTGCGTGCTGTTGCTGCGGGGCGCCCTGCTGATTTCCGCCCATGCCAGGCATCGACTGGGCCATCTGGCCGGCCATGACGGCGCCCATTCCCATCTGCATCATGTCGCCCATGACCGAGCCGCCCTCGTTCTCGGCGGCGGCGAGCATTGCATCGGCGGCTTGGGCCTGCTGGTACTTGTTGAGGTCAACGTTCTCGACGAAGCCCGATGCTTCGACGCCCTTGGCGACGCCGCGGGTCATGGCTTGGGTGATCTCGTCGGGGAGCGAGATGTTCATCGTCATCTCGGGGATCTCGAGACCGAACTCGTCGTCGACGCGTTCCTGCACGAACTCGGCGAGTTTGCCGGACAGTGAGACCTGCTGACCCTGCAGGTCGATCGCACCGAGACCCGTTTCGAGGACCATGTCGGAGAACGCCATCGAGATGACTCGGCGGAGCAACTCAGCGATCTCGTCGGCCTCGACGGCTGAGTCGGTACCGATGACTTCCTTCAGGAAGATTTCGACGTCGGCGATTTTGACGACACAGAGGCCGTTGGCGCGGATCTGCACCATCTTGAAATCGGGGTCGCGGACGGTGACGGGCTGCGGGGTGCCCCAGCGCAGGTCGGTGACCGGGCGGGTATTGATGAAGTACACCTCGCTGCGGAACGGGCTGTCGAAGCCGTGCTTCCAGCCCTGCAGCGTGGACATAATCGGCAGGTTCTCGCTCTTCAGTTCGTAGTGGCCAGGCTCGAACTGGTCGGCGAGCGCGCCGCGATAGACGAACACCGCCTTTTGGCCTTCGCGAACGATCAGCTGTGCGCCGTTCTTGATCTCGTTCTGGTAGCGCGGAAAGCGCCACGCCAGTGTTGATCGGGAATCATCGATCCACTCGATGATGTCAACCAGTTCGCCCTTGAGTTTGTCGAGAAGACCCATGTCAGGCCCGCCTTTCGTGTGTCCGTGAGGTTCGCTGCTCACCATAGATGACCGGCGTCAACCGATGCGGTCTACAACGTCGGTCGAGCGGGCCGATCAACGGGCGAATGGTGGTGTTCACCCGAGACGGGGGAAGCGACCGATGACGCTTCGCGTTGATGATGTCCCGTGGAAAAGAGGAGCGCAATGAGCGACCGTGCCGCAAACAAGACGATCTTCCAGCCAATCGACGCCAGAGTGACGGCCACGGCTGCCCTTGAACGTGTTCGAGTCGGCCCGGGAGCCGGACGGTGACCGACCCGACTGATCGAGACGCCTCCGAATCGATCGTGCCGCATCGGGACGAGGCGGACGCCCCGCCCACGCGACATCGACTTCGGTCCGTCGTGATCACCATCGTGGTCCTGTTCGTCGTCTTCGGACTCGTGCTCCCCAGGATCGTCGACTATCAGACGATCTGGGACAGTCTGAAGTCACTGACGCTCGCGAATATGGCGGTACTGCTGTTGCTCACCGCCTTTCGCACGGGCAGCGAAGCGCTGGTCTACCGAGCCATGCTTCCTGGGCTCCGGCTGTGGCCGGGATCGCAGGCGTACCTGTCGTCCAGCGCCGTCACAATGCTCCCCCCGCCAGCACCGTCGGTGGTGCAATACGCCTAC
>CAXMZV010000784.1:0-2018 GCA_964199985.1 Candidatus Ilumatobacter isfjordensis
TCCGGTCAAGAAGGCCCCAGCGAAGAAGGCTCCGGTCAAGAAGGCCCCAGCGAAGAAGGCTCCGGTCAAGAAGGCGCCAGCGAAGAAGGCTCCGGTCAAGAAGGCGGTCGCGAAGAAGGCGGCCGCGAAGAAGCCGCCAGCGAAGAAGGAGTCCTGAGGATGCGTGTCGTCACGTGGAACGTCAACTCGCTGCGCGCCCGGCAGGAGCGTGTCGAGGCATGGCTCGAAGAGGTGCAACCCGACGTCCTCCTGATCCAGGAGACGAAGCTTGCCGACGATGCCTTCCCGACGCTCGCCTTCGAGGCGATGGGCTACACGTGCGCCCATCATGGCCAAGGCCAATGGAACGGCGTCGCCATTCTGTCGAAGGTCGGCCTCACCAATGTCGTCTCGAACTTCGCTGACGGCATCGAACCTGACCCCGATGCTCGCATCATCACGGCAACCTGCGGCGGGGTGCGAGTCGCCAGCGTCTACGTGCCGAACGGCCGGTCGCTCGACGACGACCACTACACGTACAAGCTTGATTGGCTCGGTCGCCTGAAGCAGCACCTCGATGCGGACACCTCACCCGACCAGGACGTCATCATCGGTGGGGACTACAACATCGCCCCTGATGATCGTGACGTGCCGGATCCGGCCAAGCTCGTGGGGGCCACTCACGTGAGCCAAGCTGAACGGGATCGTCTGGCCGAACTCGAGGCATGGGGGCTCACCGATGTATTCCGTCACTTCCACGACGGCGACCGGATGTACTCCTGGTGGGACTATCGCGGTGGCGACTTCCGCCAAGGACGCGGGATGCGGATCGATCTGCTGATGTGCAGCAAATCCGTCATCGAGCGCGCCAACTGGTGTGCGGTCGACCGCAATGCGCGCAAGGGCAAATCGCCCAGCGATCACGCACCCGTGATGGTCGACATCGACTGATTCGTCAGCGGCAAGATCTGATCGGCCAATCGCGCCGCCATGATCGGGCCGAACGAGGTGACCGCCTCCAACTCCGCCACGGTTGTCGGCTTGCTCCGGGCGATCGCATTGAGATCGCGGTCGCTGCACAACTGTGACGGCAACACGTCAGCCTGACGAGCTGCCTTGTCGCGCCACGAGCGCAATGCATCCAGGGCCGGGTCGACGCGTGCTCGCCGTCGCCCCCGAAGCTCGCTGGGCAGGGGAGCAGCCGCAGGCTCGGCGAGGTCGAGGTCGGTCACGAACGGGCTCGGCGTGCGGGCATACCCGCCGCGCCGTTCCGCTCGGGTGAGCACCAATCGGTCGGACGCCCGCGTCGCTGCGACGTACAGCAATCGAGCCTCCTCGGCCTTGGCCGCGTTGGTGGTTGCCGACTTGTGTGGGACCAGGCTCGACTCGACGCCAGTGACGAACACGGTGTGCCATTCGCGGCCCTTCGACGCGTGGAATGACAACAGGTCGACGCCACCGGTCGACTCGTCGTCGAATGGGTTGGTCATCGCGACCCAGGCCCGGAATCCGGCGCCGTCACCGAGTTGTTGATCGCGCAGATAGTCGAGCAGCGCGGCAGCCACCCGCCGCTCGGCTTCGAGGTCGTCGACCGCCTTGTCCGCCCGAGCCGTGGCTCGGCTGTCCCTGTCTTCGGCCGCGATGGCCTGTTCGGCGCGAGCAGCCGTGAGTGCGTCGTAGGCATCGAGGGTGTCGTGCGCCCACGCCCGCAGCTGAGATGCCGAGCCGAGCGTCGTGACCTGACGGACCACTGCCTGGAGCGGCGTGCCTGCTGCTGTCGCCGACCGTCGGACCGGGATACCATGCGCTTCGAGCGCTTTCGCGAAGCCACTGAGTTGTGCGTTCGTCCTGGCGAGGACGGCCACTTCTCCAGCTCGAATGAGGTGGGGGTCGATCCTGACCACAACGTCTGCAGCGTGGCGCGCCTCGGCGATCTCGTCGGCACCCACAAACTGCTCGACCGGCGCACCGTCCCCTCGATTCGAGACGAGCTCGTTCGGTTGATCGGCAACAGAGAGGATATGCACGCCCGCGCGAAC
>CAXMZV010000785.1:0-2017 GCA_964199985.1 Candidatus Ilumatobacter isfjordensis
GACCGTGGTGCCAGCCCATGGCATGTACACCGAGGTCGTGATCGGCATCGTTTCGGTCTGGATGAGGTCGGTGGGCACGCCTCCCCACGCAACGGCGGGGTTGGTCAGCGACTGGGTCTGCGCGTCGCACGTGTTCGTTCCGACCGGATCGAGATAGAAGCCAGGGATGACCTCGTTCTCGTGGAGGTACAGGATCGTTGCGCGCACGTCATCGGCCAATTGGGTGAATCCGGCGACGTTGTCCACCGTGCCGCCGACGGTGACCGGCGGCAGTTCGCCGAACTCGACCACATCAGCGATAGGGCTGACCATCCAGGTCAGCGAAGGAACATCGAGCCACGTGGAGCATCCCTGGAAGACATCGGAGCGGGTGTAACTGAAGTCGCCGAAATCAACGAACTGCTCACTCCCCGGCGGATCCGTTCCCAGAAACTCAAGGGTCCAGTCCGCGCTCGGCAAGTAATTGGCAGGAACCTTCACGATTCGGAAGTAGTACTCGACCGCGTCGATGGTCAGGGGCACGCCCTTGCTCGAAGCAGTGCCGACCGCAGTCGCGGCCAACATCCACGCGTCGAATCCCTCGACCTGGGCCGGGGAACTGTCGATCCCCGGAATCGTCCCGGTCGACATGAGCGAGGCGAAAATCGCGGCGTACTCAGGAGCGGCGTCGAGCGCCGCACCATCGACCGTGATCCGTCCGGCACCATCGAGTGCGATCACATCAGCCGACGCGAGCTTCAACTCGACATCGCTCAGCTTGCGATCTCTCACTTCGTCGGGTTGACGCGCGAGATTGAGCCGCTCGAGCTCGGCCTCCTCCACATACGACGCGTACGCGGGTTGGGGGTCGCACACCTCGACTTCGTCGACGGCGGCGGGATCGATCGGCAGCTCGCCCATCAACGGAATCGGGTAGACGGCCCGTCCATCGGCTTCGTTGACGACTTGATCGGCCGCTGCCATGCCGGGCAGGAGCTCGACAGACACGGGTTGGACACAGTATTCGGTGGTTGGGCCGGCCTCGCCGTCGACGGTGAACGATCTCAGCAACGGAACACCGTTGACATCGCGCAACGCGATCACAAGGTCGGAGAACGCATCACCGGGATTGCTGCCGGCGGAGCCACCGTCGTCCGCCGCGCTGACCACCGGTGCGGTCATTGTCAGCAACATCGCAGAGGCGATGGTGCACAGAGATCGGAATTTTCTCATGATTCCTCCTTCAACGAGCGCCCCCTCGAAGAGATGCCCGCTCTCAGCGCCGAGGGGGGGCAAGTCCGGACACGAGTCAGCCTGGCTTTGGTGCGCGTCACCCAAATGGCGGGTGTGCGTCTTCCACTTCGTCCGGAAGGTTTGAAATGCCATCCTTCGCCCCTCGATGCGAATCGCATAGAGGCAGAAGTCATGACAAATTCCCCTCTCGGAATCGATCTGGGATCCGTTCGCAGTCCTCGCGATGGAGGCGTTGCCTCGCCGCACTCCTGTGGCCCGTTCCCGTCGGGTCAGCGACGATTGCACTACTCCAACATGATCCGTCGGCAGCATCCGGCGGCAGTGAACAGGGGCGAGGTCCCAGACCCAGGTGGATTGACCGGTCGTCGACCCGTCGTTCGCGACGTTGTCAGTGTCGGGCCTTGGCCGCTTGGCACTGGCGTTTGGGTGGTTCGGCTTCGCTGACGGCGTCGATTGCGGCGCTGCAAACTTGGCAACGAAGAACCCTTGCCGGGGGCTCGACGGCAACCTCCTGAGCGATGGTCAGGATTCGTTTCAGGTAATGGTCCCGGGTGACGGCGTGATCGAGACAGATGCCTGCGCCGCAGTCGTGACAGCCCCCAACCGCTGGTGTCGCTTGATCGTCTGATGTGTAGTCCAGGCAGTTCATCAGCGCCTCCTCATCGTCGACTGGCTTGTGTTGAGGGATCGACCACATCGGGGCGGGGTTCCGCTGCGTTGCCTTGCTCGGGGAACCACCCCTGTGTGCGGTTGGCGAACGCCACAAGCGACAGCATCACCGGTA
>CAXMZV010000786.1:0-2014 GCA_964199985.1 Candidatus Ilumatobacter isfjordensis
GTACTCGTCGACGGGCAGTCCGGAGAGGAGCGCGACGGCGAGTGACCCAGTCGCGATACACCACACGATCGACCAGCGATAGCCGTCAGTGGTGTCGATCAGCCAGCCGGCAGTCGGCGCCCCGATCAATGCCCCGATACCCGGCGCTGTGTACAGCAATCCGAGGATCGACCCGAGCCCGGCGACGCCCATCCGGTCGGAGATCACGATCGGGCTGAGCGCCACGAACCCGCCGTATCCAACACCCAACGTGAGAACGAACAACACCAACATGAAGTACGACGAACCGGCGGCGAGCCAGAACAGGAAGCTCCCGGTCGTGATGATGAGACAGGCGCGGTAGAGGCGAAACGATCCGAGTCGCCGAACGAGCGACCCGAAACCCACCCGAGAGAGCACGCTCGAGCCGCCCAGCACACCCACGAGGACCGCTGCTTGCACCGCCCCGATACCCCGCTCCTTGGCGTACTGCCCGACGAAGACAAACGGCACGAACAGCGCGAGGCCGAGCGCGAACGCCGATAGCGCGAACCGGCGGAACACTGGACTCGCCAACGCATCTTTGAACCGAGACGGCTGCGGTGAGCCGTCGCCGGGAGGCCGGTCGACCAGCGGCACGCAGGCGAGCATGACGCCAGCGCCGCCGACGGCGAAGAACACGTACGTGTCACGCCAGCCCCATCGATCGATCAGCGCCGCCGACAACGGCGACATCACGAGCGTGCCAACGCCGATGCCCGCAACGGCGAGTCCGACGGCCACCGCCCGGTGCTGTTCGAACCAGCCGCCGACCACTGCCACCATGGGCACATAGCCACACGCCGCGGCGATGCCGACGCCGAGGCCGTAGGTGACGTACCCCAGGCCGAGCGACTGCACCCGGCTCGTCGCAATCAGGCCAACAAACAGCGCCGCTGCACCGATGACCAGCACCACTCGAGGACCGAACCGGTCGGACATGCGACCCGAAATGATGCTGAGCGAGAAGAACAAGCACGTTGTGATGCCGAAGATGAAGGCAGTGGAACCGTTGGCCGCGTCGAACTCCACGCTCATCGACTCGAAGAACGCCCCGAAGCTGTAGGCCGTGCCCAACGTGACGCCGGATGCGAAGAAGGCGGCAACGACGGTGAGCCAGGCTCGTCGCGAATCGACGGCGTGCGCAGCGACGGCGACGTTGGCGACCATCGCGCCGACACTACGCAGCACGCCCAAGTTCGAACGTGACGGACGCGGACTCGACCGACGAGTGCCTGTCAGGTGGAGGCGTGCCGAGGGCACGGATCCGACGGAGCAGCTCAGCGTCGTCAGGACACGAACGCCCAGCAGCCAGCCCCGGAAATTGCGTCAGATCCGGGTGAGCTTGAAGAGCAGGGCGCTCTCGGGATGCAACGTCGGGGGTTGCACGCCATGGGCGGCGAGCTGGCGACCGGTCAGCTCCACGCCGTTGGCAAGCCAACTCGGCTGCACACGAGCCGCACCCCATCGCTCGTACGGGATCCGGAGATGTTCGATGCGATACGTCGCGTCACCGTCGAGTCCCGGTAGTCGGAGCGGCGGCGGCGTCTGGCTGGGAGCGGTGGCGAGTTGGGCGAAGGCCACAATTCCCTCCGAGCGGTCAGCTGCGTAGACGCCGTTTGCGTTGTACGCCGGGTCGGTATCGAATCGAACCACGTCGCCCGAGTGCAGCAGTTCGCGATGCTCCTTGTGCATGGTGATGACCGCTTGGAGCGCGACACGTTCTTCTTCGCTCAGCTTCGTGACGTTCCACTCCACGCCGAGGTGGCCAAACATCGCGGTGGCAGCGCGGAACGACAGCGACTGCGTGCGACCCGTGGTGTGCGCCGTGGTCGGCCCGATGTGTGCCCCCATCAGTTCCGGCGGGATCAACATGGACGCACCGCGCTGGATGGTCTGGCGTTCCAGGGCGTCGTTGCAGTCGCTCGTCCACACTCGTTCGGTGCGCTTCAGGATTTCGTGATCGATCCGGGCCCCACCACTGGCACACGATTCG
>CAXMZV010000787.1:0-2011 GCA_964199985.1 Candidatus Ilumatobacter isfjordensis
TGAAAAAAAACTGGTTAGTGAAAATATTACAAAAGTTCTTTACCCCAATGATAATTTTTTTGAAGGCAAAGAACTTCGTCTTAAACAGGAGTATCTGCTTGTCTCTACTTCCCTGCAGGATATCATCAGAAGATACACGATGACCGATCGAACCTGACCATCGTTCCAGTCGAGGTCGACGGACGCGCCAGCTGGGAAGCCGCTGCCGAACACGGTGACGACCTGCCCGTTCGATGCAACACCGGGCTGCACCGACATCGTGGGTTCGGGCGCCCCGACGCCGCGAAGTGCCACGGTGGCGGTCAATCCGTCGCTCAGTGTGGCGATGATATTGGCAGTGCGCTCACCGGTCGCCGTGGGAGCAAACGTGACGCCCACCGTACAGCGGGCTCCGGCGGCCATGGTGGCGCACGTCGTGGGATCGACCGCGAAGTCTGCGGCGCCGGCAACGTCGACCACGATGCTTGCCACCGTGACGCCTGCAGCCGTCGCGTTGACCAGGTCGACCGACGCGGTGCGCCGACCGGCATCGATGATGGTCGGAGCGAATTCGAACGCTGCGGGGTCGAAGGCAATCGGCAGCGACGGCACAGTCGTGGTCGCCGTGGTGGCTCGAGTGGTACTTCGCGTCGTTGTCCTGGTCGTGTTCCGAGTGGTGTTCCTGGTCGTGCTGCGTGTGGTCGTCCGTGTCGTGGCAGGCACCGAGACCGTTGGTTGTGTGACGGCGATGGTGGTGCTCGTCGTATCGTCGATCGTGGTCGACGTCGGCGGCGCGGCGAACAACGGCGCTGCGTCCTGCAGCCAGACATGAGCCTCGGCCAGCGTCGGCGTCGACAACTGAACGTTCGCTGGCTGATCGAAGGCGACGACGCCGCCGTCGGCCGACACGACCGCGCCAGTCACCGAGCCGGCAGCCCCTTCGTCGAACTCGACCTCGATTTTCGGATTGACAATCTTCTCGGTGAACTCTTCGAACGGCACGACCGAATCTGACCGACGAATCTGGACCGAGCCGAAGACGTCGTAGACAACCGCTGTGCCGTCTCCGGAGATGTCGGGTCGCGCCGCTCCGGTCGTGAGCACGCGGTGAGCAACGGGCGCCACCGTTCGATCGGCGATGACCAGGTAGTCGCCTTCGGCCGGCGCGCCTTGGATCGGCAGTTGCTGGTCGGACTGATAGACGACGATCGCGCCGTCGGACGAGATCGTCGGCCACGACGACCCATCACTGCTCGGTGCAAAGAGTCCGGTCGCGACGACCGGCGGATCCGTGGCGAGCTCAGCTGCCGTGATTGTGGTGACGAACACACTCGACGCAATCGAGTCTGCGGCATCGCCGGGGTCGGCGGTGAGCGGCCCGGCTTCGAACACAATGATGGAGCCATCGGCGCTTGCGTCGAGATGTCCACCGATGAGGAAGTTGGCGCCCGGTGCCGAGATCTCGACAACAGCGGGGTCCTCAGGAGTTGAGCTGCTGGCGTAAGCTTTTACGGAGACATTCGCTGGCCACACGATGGTCGTGCCATCGGTCGACAAGGCGGGAGCGGCGAATGGCGTCATGCCTTCGAGACGGTCAAGCACCGTGGTTGTGGCCTCGATCCCCGGAGTGCCACACAGCGCAAGCGTGCGCAGTTCGACGACCTCGGGATGGAGCGGCTCGGCTTCGGCACCCTCACCGTCGACTTCAGCTTCGGGTTCGGCGGGTGGATCAACGACGGGTCGGTCGACCATGGCGGAATATGCCACGGTGCAACCGTCACCGCTCAGCGCAGCGGTAATGGGTTGCGAGCTGTTCAGGTCGATGAGCAGGACCTCAGCCGGCGTGTCGCCGACCGACCGCTTGCGTACGACGATGTCGTGCTCTGCGGGCGACCCATTGGCTGCCGGGGTCTCGTTCGAGAAGACGATCACGTTGCCAGCGCCGGAGATCGAGGGATTCGTGTTGATCCCGGTGAGCGCTATGCCTGCTGCGTCAGCCGAGACGAGTTCGGCCCGAACGTCGGCCGATTGT
>CAXMZV010000788.1:0-2003 GCA_964199985.1 Candidatus Ilumatobacter isfjordensis
GGGTCAGCGGTGGATGCGGACGGATTTGCGCCAGGCGCTGAAGCTGTTGATCGGTCCGTTGCTCGGTGCGGCCAGCCATGGCCAGGGGTGCGTTTCGGCAGGAACGATCGCTTCGGCGCGCGATCTGAATCCGGGGACGGGTGCAAACGTGACGGTCACCGCTCGATCCTGCAGCACGGCGACTGGATCACCGAGGTGGAGTTCAATCGTGTTCGTGGCGGACAGCTCGGCAAGCGTCTCGACGAGGAAGATCAGTCGCTTGGAGCTGAGCTGCAGCTTGGCCAGCAATCGTTCGTCGAAGACGAAGATTGCTGACAGCCCAGGACGCGCTGCCAGAGCGGGATCGCTCACTCCCAGCGACTCGGCCGTCAGCCACACCGTGTCAGCGAGCCGTGATTCGACAACATGCTTCGGTCCGGACGTCCGGATGCCGTGCGGGTCGCGCCGGAGCTCGACCGGTTCCGAGATTGGGTCAAATGGCGGGTTGTCTGGCCACTCCTCAATCGGACACCACCGATTCATCTCGCAGAGATTGCACAGCGCACCTGCACGTTTCTCCACCTGATAGCGACTGAATCCGTAGTGCTTCGATGAACCGGCCCCGGTGGTCCGCTGCCACCCCAGGCGGTTGGCGGCACGGCTGCCGTCGAGTAAGTGGCGGAAGAAATGGTCCTCGCCGGCCTGCCACGACATTCCTTCGCGGACAGCCCAGTGACTCGCCAACCACATCCGGGACTGGTTCACCAACCATCCGTCGTTCAACAACTCTCCAATCGTGTTGTCCATGCATGCCATGCGACGATCCCAGCCAGCGTCGAAGTCAGCAGCGGTCGTCGCTGGCAGTGCGTTGTGCACGCCTCGCCGAGTCTTCGCACCGAGACGGGAGTACCAATGACGGGCGAACTCCTGCCACAGCAACTCGTCGCGAAACTTCGACACATCGCGCTCCGGACCATCGGCCACGTGCTCCCACAGCTGACGCAACGTGAGCAAGCCGTGCCGGACAAAGGGCGAGAGCGCCGATGCGCCACGGCGTGACACCGGCAGCACCTCGTTGCGATTGCGGGCGTAGCCGCTGACATCGAAGGCCGCGAGCGCGGCGTCCGCGGCACGTTGCCCACCGGAGAACTCGTCCGACCCGCGCACGTCGTCACAGACGAGGTGCGCGAAGTGCTCGGCCACGAAGACCGACGCCGCGTCACGACCCGGCTCCGGCGCGGGCAGCCCTGTGATTGACTCCGGCATCATGGTGATGGTCTACCCCTCACCAACGGGTACCGCCAGAGCCGAGGTCCTCGTCATCGGTTGAAGGCGTGAGAATCCGGCTCTTCGACCCCGTCCTGATCACTCGCTCCCTGCATTCTTGGTGAGCGCGCCGCAACTTGCCCGCTTGCCGACTCCTTCCTCAGCGGGAGCCCGACACGCGCGCGGCGCGTCCAACCGCCTAGCGCAGCGGTGCGCCGTCGTCGACCGTGAAGAAATGGATCCGCTCGGTCTTCACGGACAGTTCAACCTCTTGGCCCTGTTCGATGATGTGCATTCCGTCGACCCGGGCGGTCAACTCCGTGCGTCCCTCCGGGACGGCAAGGCTCTCCAGGGCATCGCCGTCGGCAGTATCCGCGCGCACGCTTTCCAGCGCCTCGACACCGCCGTCGACGTCGACGAAGAAGTGGATGTGGTTCTCGGCCCCCATCGCCTCGGTGAGGCCGGCTTCGACAGTCATCGTGCTCTCGGGCCCCGCTTCAGAGTCGATGGCCATCTCGAAATGCTCGGGCCTGATGCCGACCACGACCTGACCGCCGACGAAGTCATTGAGTCGCGGATAGTGGGTGACCGTTCGCGGATCGAGCGCCAGGTGATGTCCTCCGAACTCGACGGCCAGGCCGTCGCCGGAGGCGTGGATCGTCGCGCTCATGAGATTCATCGCGGGCGAACCAATGAACGCAGCGACGAACAGATTCGCCGGGTCGCGGTACAACACCTGCGGTGACGCAACTTGTTGC
>CAXMZV010000789.1:0-1976 GCA_964199985.1 Candidatus Ilumatobacter isfjordensis
ATCCGGTCAGCGTCACGGTCACCGCAGTGTCTTCATCGGTCGACACCGCCTGCCCATCTGCAACGGGCGCATCATTCACCGACACCACCGTGATCGACACCGTGGCCACGTCGGAATCGAACGAACCGTCGTTGGCACGGAACGTGAACGAATCCGCACCGTGATAGTCCGAATCCGGTGTATACGTCGTGCCGTCGAAGGCGCCGTGTGACGGCTCGTCAACCACGGTGAAACTCAGAGCATCACCATCCACATCCGACCCGGTCAACGTCACCGCCACCCCGACGTCCTCATCGGTCGACACCGCCTGCGCCTCAGCAACCGGCACATCGTCCACAGGATTCACCGTGATCGACACGGTCGCCGCGTCCGAGCCCAACAATGTGTCCTCGGCGCGGAACGTGAAGGAATCCGGACCGCTGTAGTCCGAATCCGGCGTGTAGGTGGTGCCGTCGAAGGTCCCGTGCGACGGCTCGTCGATCACGGTGAAGTTCAGCCCATCACCATCCACGTCTGATCCGGTAACGTCACGGTCACCGCAGTGTCTTCATCGGTCGACACCGTCTGCCCGTCAGCAACCGGCGCATCGTTCACCGACACCACCGTGATCGACACCGTGGCAACGTCGGAGTCCAACGCACCGTCGTCGGCACGGAACGTGAACGAATCCGGACCGCTGTAGTCCAGCGCCGGTGTGTACGTCGTCCCGTCGAAGGTGCCATGTGACGGCTCGTCCACCACGGTGAAGTTCAGAGCATCACCATCCACATCCGACCCGGTCAGCGTCACCGCCACCGCAACATCCTCATCGGTGGATACCGCCTGGACCTCTGCAACCGGCGCATCGTTCACAGGATTGACCGTGATCGACACGGTCGCCGCGGCGGAGAACGAAACTCCGTCGAACGCGTTGAACGTGAACGAATCCGGACCGCTGAAGTCATTCTCGGGTGTGTATGTCGCGCCATCGAACGTGCCATGCACCGGTGCCGCGACCATCAAGAAGGTCAGGCCCTCGCTTCCACCCACGGCATGTGAGCCCGTCAACGTCACGGTGACGGCGACTTCTTCGTCGGTGGACACCGACTGCGCGGTCGCGATCGGCGGACTCACCTGGAGCTCGAACGCTCCGATGTCGACCGCATCCACGAATCGGTCGAAGCCCAACCCGCGCTGGTCGGTGTCGAAGTCGGGAAAGCTGTCGTCGCCGGCGTCGATCGCTGGGCTACCCGGCGCCAGCCGGTGGGTCATCGTCGGGCCGCCATTCGCCGCCAGCGGCTCGAGGACCGTGCCGAGCTCGGCGCCGCTCAACCCGATCAGATTGTTTGCGGACGTTGCGTGAGGAGCGCCGGAGAAGTCCGCTGTGGTACCCGCCGCGTTCCCGACGACGAGGGTGTTGCGGAGAACCGGGTTTGTGGCCGCGATATTGAACGAACGGATGCCGCCACCGAGATTCAGGGCGCTATTGCCGGTGATCGTCGTGTTGGTGATCAAGTACGGATTGGGTGGGTCGGCGAAGTTCAGGAAGAAGAGTCCTCCGCCCAGCGTCTCGGCGGTTGCGGAAGCTGGGCGGTTGTTCGAGATGGTGCTGTTCGAAATACTCAACGCCGCGTCATGAGCAAAGACGCCGCCCCCCTGGAAGCCGTAGATGTTGTTCGAGATGGTGCTGTTCGACACCGTCGCGCTACTGCCGATGTACACGTGCAGTCCGGCACCCTCCCGGGCCCGGTTCCCGTCGATCGTGCTGTTGGTCAAGGTCAGCGAGCGCGTGACGCCGCCAACGTTGGAGTTGAAGATGCCGCCACCACGGGATCCCCCGTTGTTGTTGGAGATCGTCGTGCGATCCACGACCAGGGTGCCCTGATTCAGGATCCCGCCACCCCCACTCGAATTCTTGCCCGCCGTGATCGTCAGACCCGAGACGTCAACCGTCGCTCCCGCGTCCACGTGCAGCACTCGAACGCTGTTGTTCCCGC